>NZ_NEEY01000029.1 GCF_002252085.1 Aerococcus sp. 1KP-2016 | reverse complement strand
ATCATGGGTTTGCGTCATGTGAATTCATCCTTGTCTATTGAGAGTTGTGGTAACTTCAATATAACATGGAATTCACGTGGCGTTTTTTTATTTTAAATGGCTAAGTTCATTATAAAATCCGCCAGATTTTTTAATCATTTACACGAACATTAATTTTATAAAGAGCATACTCTATACGCTTATTTTTTTTTCAAGAACTCAAAAAAGCGGAAAATCCCAGATTTAAAAATCTGAGTTTCCGCTTTTGTCATTTCAAGGATGGACTATTGTCTCAGCCTCTTCTAATTTATTCTTAAGATATTTTTACTTTCTCTGCAGGTGCTGATACTTCTTTTTGTTCTTTTCGACCTTTCAACTGATACTTCATTAATCTCATGCCATTGAAAATTACCACCAAGATACTACCTTCATGAACCAACATTCCGATAGACATATTCATCCATTCGCTGAAGAAGACGCTGGTCAACAAGACCAACACTACGCCAATTGAAATCACGATATTTTGTTTCATATTATTTGCGGTGGCTTTTACTAATCCTAATGCGTGAGGCAAGTTGCTGAAGTTCGAGTTCATTAAAACGACATCGGATGTTTCAATCGCTACGTCCGTTCCGCTTCCCATTGCAATGCCAATGTCTGCTAAAGCTAAGGACGGACTATCGTTAACGCCATCTCCAACAAAGGCTACAATTTGACCACGTTGTTGAAGTTTTCCGATATAAGCCGATTTGTCTTCCGGCAACATGTGGCCGTGAGCTTCGGTCAGACCAAGTTCGCCGGCGACCACATCAACGGTTCCTTGGTTATCTCCTGAAAGAACAACTAGATTTTTCACGCCCAAGTCTTTTAATTCCTGCAAATTAGCTTTCACACCCGGACGGACTTGATCGCGAATGCCCATCAGTACTTTTAATTCACCGTCGACCGCTGTCAAAACGAGAGAGTTCCCTTGTTGTTCAAACCGTTTGACATCTTTTTGCACTTTTGTGCTGAGAGTGACATTTTCTTTTTCCATCAAGGCCACATTCCCAACAGCCACTCTATGTCCAGCTACACTTGAAACGATTCCGCCGCCTTTCACGACTTCAGTTTCTTCAACAGGATAAAAGTTTGTTTCTCCAATTTGATTTAAGACCGCTTTTGCTAATGGATGATCTGATTCCCGTTCCACACTAGCCAGATAGCCAAGCGTTTCAGCAGAATCTTTTTCATACAGTTCAGTCGCTGCAACGGTTGGGTTTCCGACAGTTAAAGTACCTGTCTTATCAAATACAATTGTATCCACATTGCTGAAGTCTTGAATGACTTCACTCCCTTTTAAAAGAACACCGTTACGAGCACCATTCCCAATACCGGCAACGTTTGAGACAGGCACTCCGATAACTAATGCGCCTGGGCAACCTAGAACTAAGATGGTGATTGCTAACTCAATATTTTGACTGAACGCCCATACAACAATTGCCAGAACCAAGACAGCTGGTGTGTAGTATTTAGAAAAGCGATCAATGAACCGTTCCGCTTCGGATTTAGAATCTTGTGCTTCTTCCACGAGTTCAATAATTTTTCCAAATGTGGTGTCCTCACCAACTCGGTCTGCTCTGATTTGAATCGTTCCGTTTTCTAAAATGGTTCCTGCAAAAACTTCTGCATCAGCTTGCTTGTTGACCGGAACAGCTTCACCTGTAATGCTAGCTTCATTGATATGCCCTTCACCCGTAAGGACTATGCCATCTACTGGCACTTTCGCACCCGTTTTAACGAGTAAGATATCCCCTTCATCTATATCATCCACTTCTACTTCTTCAAATTCGCCATTATCCATTTGTTTCAAGGCGCTTTCGGGTGCCATTTCAGTCAATTCTTTGATAGCAGATCGCGTTTGGTTCAATGTTCGTTGTTCCAAGTAGTGTCCGAATAAGAATAAGAACGTGACAATAGCCGATTCTTCATAATTTTGAATAAAAAGCGCACCAATCGCTGCAATACTGACTAAGACATCAATACTGATGACTTTGACTTTCATTGCTTGAAACGCTTGAATGGCAATTGGCGTAATCCCAAAGACAGAGGCGATGATCAAAGACCACTCTGAAAGTCCTACGTTTTCTAAAACAAAGTGACTGAAGAAACCGAGTACGATGAACAATCCACTGATGACGGTGATAACATTTTTCTTGCTTAATATATATTGTTGCATGCTTTTTCCCTCCAAATTTAATTTCTCTTTTATTGATAAACATAATATAAGATAATTGCCTAATTAATTAATTGACTGACATCAAGTTTAGAAAGTTCTCTTTTATCGTTTCTAAGCACCTCGAATCAGATTGCAACAAAAAAAGCAATCCTGAAAAAATAGTTTTTCTTCCAGAATTGCCTAGTTCATTTAATCTGTTAAGCGGCCTTGACTTTTGTTTTAAGGACCGGATAGCCTACGTTTTCGATAGCTTTTTGAATCTCTTCAATCGAAGTGACAGCTGAATCAAAATCGACTTTGACTTTGCTGGAGTTGAATAATACTTTAAGGCTGTCTTTATCAACACCGTTAACTGATTTTACAGCACCTTCAATTTTTTGCATACAACTTGGACAAGACAACGTTTCTAATTGCAATATAGCTTTTTCCATAATTCCTATCTCCTTTATGTGTTTTTATTTTATCGGCAGCAGATTAATGAACACTGCCTTTTCCTCTTTACAACTGTAATATAGCTCACTTTTAGCAAACAAAAATTGACGCATATCAAGTTCGGCACTTCTTTTTATCTTTTTGCTCAATTCACCATCTTAATAGTCTTTTTCTGCCCCTTATTGTCATCAGAATAATAAGAAATTGGTGGATAATCTTGTCTGCGTATAAACCATACTACAATCGCGCCAATAAACAGGGCCAGAGACAAGGCTTGCGAAACGCGGATCCACTCGCCAATCCATAAACTGTTCGTTCGCATACATTCAATGAAGAACCGACCCACTGAGTACCACAAAACGTAACTCAAAGCGACTTCTTCTTGACGCAAAAACTATTTTTCGGTTCCGTATAGTGACGATGAGGACAAAGCCCAACAAACTCCACAATGACTCGTATAAAAAAGTCGGATGGTAGTAGGTACCATTGATATTCATTTGTTCATTTTTTTGCGTCATTCTAGTCATGGTGATGCTGAACAAGATTCCGGCTAAGCTCCATGGAAACCAAACAGTGAATACGCTTTTAGCTCCCTGATCACTCGCTTCGTAATACGCCACTTTTCCGTGTCCGATTACGCCGGCTCTTTTTACAACTTCCTCTTCTTTTTCCATAGCTAGCCTATCTGCCTCAACAATGTTAGACGTTTTTGCTTCGCCGCCAATCGTATTCTTGGTGAAAGGGACGACAAAGAATGCACCCGCTGCTGACAACGTGATGGCAACTATCACCCAAAAATAAGGCACATTCACCCCTACTTATTTTTACGTTTTGCTCGGCAACCCTATCTTAAAGAAAAATAAAACAAAGAAACTTGAGAATTATCATGTTTGTGCTTTTATTTTTCCAATGAATGAGGTCGTTCTGTCTTAAAAGAGCCAAAAACGGACAGATGGAAGCAAAAGCACTGAGTTCTGTCCCGTTGTTAATGAAGAGCGACAGAACACCAACGTGTAGAAAAAAGTGTGTCCGATTATTCGCTGTAAAGCAATAAATCATCTAAATCCTGAATCTTGATTCTTTTCCCAGACAGCTGTTGAATCAATCCCTCGTTCTCCAATTCTCCTAATTTGCGACTGATGGTCTCAGGTGTCGTTCCTAAATAGGAAGCAATGTCCTTTTTTGCCATCGGCAGGGTGATGGTGGGAGAGTTGCCCATTTCAGGTTCCACATTTTCTGCCAAAAACAAAACTAAACGGGTAATGACACTCTCCACGGCTACTTGTGCGGTTTGGCGTTCGGATCTTTCTAACCGTTGCGACATCTCTCCTAGCAGCTTTAATGAAATTGCAGGAAACTCTTTTAGTAACTCTTGTACATCATGTTGTTGAATCATGCAGACAGACGTATCTCGAGTAGCTTCTGCGTATTCCTCGTGCACAGCATCAGGATTGAACAACGTCCATTCTCCCGTAAAGTCACCCGGATTCAAAATACGCACTAGTTGCTCTTTGCCAGAATCAGACAAGCGATAGATGCGGACTTTTCCGCGATTCACAATATACAAGGCATCATCTTTTTCTTGCGAGCGAAACAGGAACGCCCCTTTTTGATAGTGCTTCGTGTGAGCTTTTTCAGCGATGCGATCCATCGCGCTTTCCTCCAAATGATTGAATATCGGGACTAAGCGGATACAAGCTGAGTGGTCTCCTGCTGCATGTGGTTGGGTGTATTGAGTCAATTCGTTCTTCCCCTTTATCAGTTTACTGTCCTTTTTTTAGCTTTCCTATATTTAGCATAAAGGCCCCTACCTCAAAATATTTAATTTCTAAATGTATGTTTACGAAAAACCTAATCTTCGTCCTCATCAAACGCATCGTCATCTTCCAATGCCTCTTTGCCAATGAACGCTTGCAGCATCCAAATGTTTTTATCTAAGTCATTTTTAAAAGCAATCAGTGTATCTTCTAAAGCATCGTCACCCTCATCTTGTGCTAAACGAATAGCACGAATCGTTAATTCACGGGTACGTCTGAAATCTTCGATAATATTTTCAACCATGTCTTCTGCTTTAGCATATTTATTGATGGCATCTTCTGAAAGCATGGAATATTTTTCAAATTCAGCGGTGGTTGAAGCCGGTTTATGACCGGAAGTAATCAAGCGTTCTGCTAGTTTGTCGAACCATTCTTCGTTTTGATTATACAATTCTTCAAATTTTTCATGCAGGGTGAAGAAATTAGCGCCATTTACATACCAGTGATATTGGTGCAATTTCACATGTAAAGTATGCATGTTCCCTAAAAGATGATCCGAAATGGCCGCTGCATTAATTTTTGTATGATGGACATGTTCCTTGTGTTCTTGTTCTTCTTGCAATCTTTCTTGGGGTGTTCTTTCTTGAGACGCTTTATTTTTAGTCATGATCTATTCCTCCTATAATTTTGGTTTGTTTAAAATAGCTTCCTTTGATGCCTCCTTTTCCTTTACTGAATTTAGTATAAAGGCCCCTTACCTCAAAAAAATTGACGCGCATCAAGAAAAGTATTTCTTTATAGACGCTAAGCTTCTCTATTAAATTCAACTGAAATAATCAAAGGAATGAAGTCGTTCCCTCCAAACAAAAACTTCATTAAAGTAGGGCCTAAAAAAAGAATAGCAACTATACTTTGTCAAGAGACCTGACTGCTATTTTTTTGCTTGTTATTCTTCAATTACCAAATGTCTTGCCTTGCAGTATATTTAATGCTCTTTCTCACTAGTATTGCATGCAACACTAGTGAGAAAGAGTATTAATAAGATTAACCTAGAGGAATAACTTTACTTTATTTATGTCATACCATAAATAAAAATTGAAAAGAATTCTTTTATTTATTTTTAGTAGATCGATTAATAGGAGTTTTAGCTTATGGAATACCTATATTATTATTAGTTTTGACTGGTTTTATTTTTATGACGGTTTGTCAAAGACAAATTTACAATTTAAGTGCAACACATAAAAATTTCAAAAAAAGAGCCACAGTTTTCCTTTAAAATAGATGTGCCACCAACTACAGAAAGGAAGAAAACTATGAATCCATATTATCATCTTACCATTAATAAACGCGAAATAATATTCCTATTGCATGAGCAAGGAAAGTCTTTAGGATATATTTCTAAGCAACTAAATCGTGCAAAATCAACAATTTCAAGAGAACTAAAGCGGAATACTATTCAAGAAAAAAGTTATTCTCCCTCAAAAGCACAAGAAAAGTATCAGCAAAGAAAGAGAAGAAAGTGTGGTCGTAAACGCATACTTCTAGATACAGAAATTCATTCTCGGGTACAACGACTCTTTTTGGAAGAACAATGGTCTCCAGAGGAGATTAGTGCCCGAATGAGACTAGAAATAAATCAGCAAGCTCTTAGTTATAATACGATTTATCGTGCAATATATCACGGAGATTTTGATGAACCGAATCTTTCTCACGGCAATAAAGGTGCAATTCGTAAGTTAAGACATCGAGGTAAAACACGACACACAAAAAATTATCGAGAGCGCCGTGGAAAAATACTAATTTCGAATACGATTCATGAACGGCCATCTGCTGCCAATGAGCGCCTTGAGATTGGTCATTGGGAAGCTGATACTGTAGCCGGTAAAACAGGTAGGGCTTGTATTGTAACTCTAGTCGATCGTAGATCTCGTTTTTCCCTACTTGGTAAGGTTGAAAAGAAAATCTCTAAAAATGTGATTGATTGTATGATCAATCTACGAAGAAATGTAGGAGAAGATAAATGTAAAATCGTTACACCCGATAGAGAAAAAGAATTCTCCCAACATAGTCGAATAACGCTAGAATTAAATGGCACTAAAGTGTATTTTCCAGATCCACATGCTCCATGGCAACGTGGTACAAACGAAAATACTAATGGTTTATTACGAGAATATTCACCTAAAGGTGAAGATATTTCAGGTATTTTCGATAGTCAAATTCACGAATGGGCGAATAAATTAAACACGCGACCACGGAAATGTCTAAATTGGAAAACCCCTTATGAAGTATTTTTTAATGAATCGTTGCACTTAATCTGACAATTGAAGATACATTTATTTTGACTATATATCTATTTCCATTTCGCTTCTGCTGTCGGTTCATAAGCAGCCATTTTCTCTAACAAGACTTCCGGATCGCTTTCAACCAACAACATATCTCGGTATTGTTGATGCATAAACCCATGGTCGACTTGGAAATCCAAAAAGTCTAACAAGCCCTCATAGTAGTTATTCACATTCAAAATTCCGATTGGTTTGTCGTGGTAGCCAACCTGCTTCCAGGAAATCACTTCAAACAACTCTTCCATGGTCCCTGGACCACCCGGCAAGGCAATAAACCCGTCAGACAAATCAATCATCTGCGCCTTCCGTTCGTGCATCCCTTGGACAACAAACAATTTAGTCAGGTCAGGATGTTGAATATTGTTATCCGCCAACTTCTGTGGCACAACCCCCTTCACATCGCCGCCAAAAGCCAAAGCCCCGTTCGCTACAGCAGCCATACAGCCCACATTTGACCCACCATAAACCAAAGTCCGCCCAGATTTAGCAATCAACTCGCCGACCTTTGTCGCCATCTCTTCATAAACTGGGTCATCTCCAGTAGCCGACCCCAAATATACCGCAACACTTTCAAGTTCCATGCACAACACCCCTTCTTTCCCAATATTTTAGCCAAACCATCAGCATCTGACAAGTACCTCCCCCTGGAAAAGGGCAAAACGCATCTTGCTGGCATTCTCTATCAAGCATCCACATTGACCCACCCCACGCGTCCTGTCATAATGTAAATAGAAGAGGTGGTTATATGACAACAACATTAAATAAAATCGTATACGAAAACTTACAAGACGAAGTAGTGGTGGATATCCGTGACAATACAACCTTTCGCCAAGGTCACTTGCCGAATAGTTTGAACGTCACAACCAAGCAAAAAAACAAATACTGGGATGGCTTGGTCAAAAATAAAGAAAACATTGTCATCCTTACAGATAAGGAAGAATCGCTCGCTGACTTTGAAGACCTAGATCCAAACGTTGTTGCCGACTGTGATGGGTTTGGCGTACTCTAAACCTTTATTGCGACGGTCTGCATCTAGCGGATGGCCGGCTGTATAAAAGCCACAGTCTGGTGCAACAAATACATTATCTCCGAATGCAACTTTAGCCCCGTCTAGGATAACTAACTTGTGGTTGGCATAAAAGTTTTCCCCGATTTCAATGTTGAACCCATAATCACAATAGAATGGCCCTGCAATTTCAAATCTCTCGCCCGTTTTGCCTAGTAACTGGCGGATAATGTCTTGTCGCTTTACTTTTTCACTAGGCCGTGCATGATTAAAGTCATAACACAATTCCTTGGCATCCGCTCTGGCGTCTATTAATTCCTGGTCATAGTTGGCGTCATAAATCAGCCCAGCTAACATCTTGTCTTTTTCACTTGTCATCGATTGAAACTCCTTATATGATTAACCTATTTCTTAATGCTTAGTATAACAAAATCTATTTATAACCAGAAATAACTATCTTAAGCATTTACAAATTTATCTAGATTGAGTAAAGCTTTTAATATATTGATCTCGTTAAAAAATTTAAGTTCCAAGTCTCATATTAAAAATGGCGGGACTAATTCCCGACCTTTCATGTTAACTTAATTCTTTTTATGATGAAATTTATTTACAATTATTGGTGCAAGGTTACTAGTAAAATTTGTAGTTTTTAAGATAAAATTACAAAATAACCATCTAAAGTATATCACCTTAGATGGTTAACTAATTCCTATTATCCTATATCGTTCGAGCTTAGATCCCTATTCTCATTCAATTGTTTCCACCAGTAGGCACTCTTCTTCGGATATCTTTCTTGCGTATCAAAATCTACATAAAATAGACCGTATCGCTTATTATAGCCGTTTGACCATGAGAATACATCCATTAATGACCAAACAAAGTAACCGGCTACATTGACACCAGCATCAATTGCCTCTGTACAAGCTATTAAATGCTTTCTAATGTAATCAATTCGAGGCGTATCATCGATTAACTCTGTATTGAAGTCGTCCTTATACCCCATCCCATTTTCAGTTACATAAATCTTCTTATAGTTTGGATACTCTTTTGCCACGCGAATCATTTGATCTCTTAGGCCATCTGGATAAATTAGCCAATCCCAATCATTTCTTGGGATGTCCATATCAAACATTTGCTCACCAACGCCATGTAACGCGAAAACTGACGTGCCTTTCTCCCCAGTACCATTATGGTGGATATCATTATCACCATCATAAGCTCTCACAAAATTACTTTGATAGTAATTAATACCTAGGAAGTCATTTAAATCTTTCGCTGCATCAAGATGCGCTAAGTCTTCTTCTGTAATATGAATTTCACCATTATTTGCTAGTAGTATTTCATTTACAGCATCCATCACTTCTTCGGTATAGTAACCTTTATATGTAGCATCTAGTAAAAACTTATTCGCAAGTACATCATACAAGAATGCTGCATGCTCATTTTCTTTTTTTCCTTCATAAGGATACTTCGTTTCTAATGAATGAATAATTCCAATTTCACCCTCATACTGGTTATCCTTAAATAATTTAATGGCTTTTGCATGGGCAACCATCATATTATGTTGTCCTTGCAAAGTTTTTGAGAAATCATAAGTAATTGCTGGTGGGAATTTTCCTACTAAATATTGCCCACTAGTTACAGGCCAAATCTCATTAAAGGTAAACCAATATTTTACTTCCTTTTGATATTCGTTAAAGCAAAATTCTGCATATCTGACAAAACTTTCAATTGTATGCGGATTTAAGAAATCTCCTTGACTATGTAAGGCATCCGGTGTATCGAAATGATGTAGTGTAACATAAGGCTCAACCCCTTGAGCACGAGCTTCTTTAAACAAATCATGGTAAAATTGTACACCAGCTGGATTAGCTTCCGCATCATCTCCATTAGGGAAGATACGCGACCATGCGATAGATATACGAATAGCATCAACACCAAATTCGTGTGACAATTTTAAATCTATCGGATATTTGTTATAAAAATCACTCGCAGGATCGGCTTTAAATCGACCTTGTTTTTCTAAATAATCATCCCAGGCCACCTTACCTTTCCCGTCTACTGCCGTTGCACCTTCTGCTTGATAAGCAGCTGTTGCGCCACCCAATAAAAATTCTTTAGGTAAATTCATCATAATCTCCTTTACTTAACTGTAACTATTATGCTTCTTTTAATGCAGAATCAACAAATTCTAATGCGGCTTTTGGATCGCGTGTTAATGAGATATATTCTTTCCCTTTTGTTTTGACTAACTTCACATTTAACCGATCAGCATCTTCTTTAATATCATCATAGTTAGAAACAACTTGAGGTGCTAATATGATTAAATCATAGTTCCCCATAATCTCTTGGTGAGCGCCATAAGCCCCTGCACCTGCTACTACTGGAACATCATATTCCTTAGCCCCCTTGTTTAGGGCGTTGGCTAATAGCCCACTGGTTCCTGCACCGGCACATAAGACCAAGACAGATACTTCATCTTTGATATGACTACCAGTTGAAACTTGACCGTCATTTTCTCCGACTTCAGTTGCATCAGCTTTAGTTTCTGCTTGTTCTTCAATAATTTCATCTTCGTTACTTAATTCTTTTTCTAAAATTTGTTTGTCATAAACTTTAAAGAATGGGTAGTAAATAATCGCATCTACTGCAATCAGTAGAGCCACTACAACAAATGATAAAGGTGCAATTCCTGTCCCTAATACGATACCTATAGGTCCTGGTGTTGGCCAAGGTAGGAAATAAGAGAATCCATTCATTCCAAAAACTTCTACAAAGAATTTAAAAATCCAGACATTTAAAATAGGTGCTAAAACAAAAGGTACAAAGAATACTGGATTCAATACCAATGGTCCACCAAATAGGATTGGCTCATTCACACCAAAAGAGGTTGGGATAAATGACGCTTTCCCCACTGCTTTATTTTGTTTTGATTTACCAAACCACATAAATAAGTAAGGCACGACAAACGTTGCACCTGTACCCCCTAATGTTGCAACAAAGTACTGTAAGCCCGGTGTAATAATGTTAGCAGCATGCTCACCACCTTGGATTAATGCTAGGTTTGCATCCATATTCAAGAAGGCAATTGCAGTAATGGCTGGTTCTACAATTGATGGTCCATGAATCCCAATAAACCAGAAGAATCCTATAGCACCGTAAATAATGGCGATCCCCACATAACCATCGGCTGCAGTAAACAAGGGTTGAAACATTTGAATTATGGCTTGTGCAAAACTTACGCCTGTAAAAGCACGAATCGCAATGTCAATACCATACGCGATGACCACTGCAATAGCAAATGGGATAACGTCCGTAAATGCTTGTGAGATATTTGGTGGTACTTCCTCTGGCATTCGAATGGCAATGTCATTTTTCATACAGAAGTTGTAGACAATCACGGTAATAAAGGCTGCTACAAAGGCCGCTAATAGCCCTGTTGTCCCAAGATAACCAGATGAGAATCCTGCAACAACTGCATCTCCTTCACCCTGTGCGATCTCAGTTGATGAAAAGAATAGGAAGACAACAATGGCCGCAATCATGGTGGAAACCCGGTTTAACTGCTTGGTTGCCGGCAAGCGTCTATTATAGGAATCTGTTAATGCCCTCGCTGTTGTTGCTGAAACGAGTAGCCCTAAAATCCCCATTGAGAAGGTATAGGGTTTTACAATGAAGTCAACTACTTCATCACTCCAATAGAAACCCCATACGTTAGGGACGTAGGCTATTAGCATAAAAATACTTGAGAATAAGACGACAGGCATGGCTGATATAAACCCATCTTTAATCGCCCTTAAGTAAATATTTCTAGATAGTTTCTCGAAAAATGGCTTCATCTTCTCAATCTGAGTAATCAATTGATCCATCATCTTATTCACCTACTCTACGATATAGTTCGATAAAATCAGTTACAATCTCTTTTAACAACAAGGTCGTCATCAAATGGTCTTGCCCGTGGACCATAATGAAACCTAACTCAATATTTTCACCGCTTGCTTCTTTAGCTAGCATATCTGTTTGGGCATTATGGGCATCCACTAAACTTTCGTTGGCTTCACCAACCAATCGTTCAGCTTCGTCAAATTCGCCGTTTCGCGCTTTGGATAAAGCTTCCATCAAAATTGACCGTGCCTCACCAGCATATGCGACAATTTCAAAACCTATCATAGTTGCTTCTTCTTTATTCATCACTGCTACCTCCGTTAATTGATTTTATTTACTTGTGACTCAATTACTGGCAATTTTACTTTCCCAAGACACTGCTGTCTCGTTTAATGTCTGATTTAATTCTTCAATATTGGCCACACCTTGTGTGCTCAACCATTCGCGGGCTGCAGCTTCTCCTTCATTAGCAAAAACGGCAACTGATTCTTTCCAAGTAGCCCGGCCACATAAAACCCCATTAAAGTCTGCGCCAGCTTCTTTGGCGAATACCAAGGTATCTCTAAATAATTGTGAACTTACTCCTGCACTTAAGTAGATATATGGCAATTCTGTCGCTTCGTCTTGCGCTTTAAAGTAACCTTTCGCTTCTTCAGCAGTGTAAACTGGCTCATCATCAGTAAAGCCTTCAACAAAGTTCATATTTACAGGTACTTCCACTTTTAAGACATCTACGTCATATCTATCTTTAGAGAATTCTTTCATAGCTTCTAATACTTTTCTTGGTTTTACTTTTGCATATTCTTTCGATTTAGCATCTTCAATATCTTTGTCATAAGTTAAGATCTCTAAGAAGTAAGGAATTTCTTCTGCCTTACATTCAGAACCAATACGCTCTACAAAGGCTTTTTTTTGTTCATTAATTTCATCATCTTCATCTGCATCATAATATAGAAGGAATTTAACAGCATCTGCCCCTTCATCTTTAATTCGTCTAGCAGACCAGATTGGTAATAAGTCTGGTAAGCGACCTGGTTCTGAAGCGTCATAACCCGTTTCTTCATAAGCTAATAACAAACCTGCAGAAGGCGCTTTCACTTTTGCCGCTGGTAAACCATATTCAGGGTCTAATAAGATAGACGAAGCGTATGGTGTCAACTCTTCAGAAATAGCTTCTTTGAATGTTTCAACCGCCTTTTGAATATCCTCTGTTTCTCCTGCTTGAGCGATCATTTTCTTCAATGACCCCCGTTGATCAATAGCTAGCGCGGAAATAAATCCTTCTTTAGTAGATAATTGTTTTAATTTATTTAGTTTACCTTCTGATACGAATTTCATAATATCCTCCTTGTAACTGATTGTTAATTTATGTTGTTTTATGTTTCTATTTGTTTAATTAGATATTATAACGCTTTCACGTTATAGTCAAGCCTTTTTTGAATATTTTTTATTCTGTTTTTTTATTTATTGTGATTGTTATTGTTGATATTTGTTCATTTATGTTCTACAATGTGTTTGTAAATAAATAAATTAAATTTTGGAGGTTATATTATGAAAGTGTATCTTGGTGCTGACAAAGACGGAATGCAATTAAAAGAAGTCATTAAACAATACTTACAAACAAACAAGATAGATTTTGAAGATCTATCAGAAACACCTAGCATCGATTTTGTAGAATCTACTACTAAGGTAGCTCAACAAATTCTAGCGGATGATAATGCCCGCGGTATTTTATTTGATCGATATGGTGCTGGTTCATACATTTCAGCCACAAAAATCAAAGGCATTATTGCCGCCGAAGTTTCTGATGAACGGTCTGCTTATATGACAAGAGAACACAATAATTCAAAAATCATTACATTAGGTGAACAAATTGTGGGGCACGAACTAGCAGAGAACATTGTGGATGCATTTCTATCTGCCGATTATGACGGTGGTCGTCACCAAATCCGTGTAGATATGTTAAACGCTATGTGCTAAGAGAATAGAATCGGAGGTAAAATTATGAAAATTGCAATTGGTTGTGACCATATCGTGACAGATATTAAAATTCGCGTATCAGATTACTTAGTAGAACAAGGTTATGAGGTGGTTGATGTAGGTACCCATAATCACGTGAGAACCCACTACCCTATCTTTGGGCGTAAAGTTGGTGAGGCAGTAACAAATGGTGAAGCTGATCTTGGTGTCGTCATTTGTGGTACTGGTGTTGGGATTTCAAACGCCGTCAACAAAGTGCCAGGCGTTCGTGCAGCTTTGGTAAGAGATATGACAACTGCTCAATACTCTAAGCGAGAATTAAACGCCAACGTTATCGCCTTCGGTGGGATGATTACTGGTGAATTATTAATGGAAGATATCATTTCTGCCTTTATCCAAGAGGAATATCAACCTTCTGAGGAAAATAAAACTCTAATCAACAAAATTACCCACCTTGAATCAAGCAATCATTCAGACAACCCTGACTTATTCACTGAATACCTTAAAAAATGGGACCGTGGCGAATACCACGATTAAGCGGTGATTATATGATTTTGACTGTAACCTTAAACCCTTCCGTTGATATCTCATACACCATCCCCGACCTGCGATTAGACGCAACAAATAGAACTGACCAAGTGGGTAAGACAGCTGGTGGCAAAGGGATTAACGTGACTAGGGTCATTCATGATTTAAATAAAGCCGTCACCGCCACCGGTTTTATCGGTGGACATTTAGGTGAAGGCATTGTCTCGGAATTAAATAAAAACGGTATCAAAACAGATTTCTTATCTATCGAAGGTGAAACCAGAAATTGTATTGCCATCCTACATGATGGTCAGCAAACTGAAGTCTTAGAATCAGGTCCTACCATCACTGATGATGAAAATGCGGCCTTCTTAACCCACTTCAAACAAGCTGTTGGCTATGCTGATATCATTACGATTTCCGGGTCTTTACCCAAGGGGTTAGAAGAAGATTACTATGTAAAACTGATTCAAGTCGCCAATAATTTAGACAAGAAAACCGTACTTGATACGTCCAAATCTAACCTTTCAAATGTACTAGAAAATCCATTTAAACCTACTGTAATCAAACCCAATATTGAGGAATTGTCCGATTTATTAGGTCAAACAGTCAGTTCAAATCCTGCAGATTTAAAAGCTGTCTTAGCTGATGAATTATTTTCGGGGATTGAGTGGATTGTCGTGTCTTTAGGAGGCGACGGTGCTTTTGCTAAACATAACAACCGCTTCTATAAGGTGAATATACCAACCATTCCTGTTGTAAATCCTGTTGGTTCTGGTGATGCAACAGTTGCAGGGATTGCAGTGGCCTTAGAGGAAAATTTAGATGATATTCACCTACTTAAACAAGCCATGACCACTGGTATGCTAAATACTATGGAGAGTATCACGGGCCATATCGATATCGATCATTTTGATGATTTATTTAATCGCGTGACTATAATCGAACATTAATTCATTTTGTGCTCTTTTCAAGTATACTATGTATTTGAGAAGAGCATTATTTCGTTATATGATATATATGCGACCTATTTTCTATGACGATGCTATTGAAGCACTTGCTAATAATAATAATTGAAAAATACCTATTACACATTACCGGAAATGAGGTGAACTCAACAATGTTAAAAAAGAAGAGACATGAACTTATCTTAGATTTATTGAAACGTAACGGCACCGTATCCGTAACTGATATCGTCGAGAAGTTAAATGTATCAGATATGACTGTGCGACGAGACTTAACAGAACTAGAAGAAAGTGGTTCATTAAGACGGGTTCATGGGGGAGCAATTTCACTAGGCGAATATCCAAAAGAAGAACTATCTCATGACGCTAAGAAAGTCATTAATATCAGCGAGAAAAACCGTATCGCTGAAAAAGCGATTGAGCTAATTAATGACGGTGACATCATCTACATGGGCCCTGGTACCACCATGGAAATCATGGCTCAAAAGATGGAACGGCAAGATTACGAGGTATACACCAACTGCTTACCCGTCTTCAATACCCTGGCTGATAAAGACATCAATGTCTACCTACTAGGGGGTAAAATTAAGAAAAATACCCAAGCTTTTAATGGCTATATCACCCTTGCTGTACTGGAAAACCTAAAATTCCACAAGGCCTTCTTTTCTGCCAATGGGGTCACCAATAACAGCATTATGACTGCCACCCTTGAAGAAGGAAAGACGCAGGAACTGGCTCTGAATAATTCAACTGAGAAGTACCTACTGCTAGACGCCTCTAAAGTTGGTAAAGAGGACTTCTTCACTTACTATTCTTTAAACGACGTGACTGCTGTAGTCATTAATAATGATGAAGACCATCGGTATGAACGCATCATTAATCATTCTAATATTCTACTAGTTTCTGACTAAGAAAAAGAGGCTGGGACAAAAAAGGCTTAGTTAACTAAATAAAGAGAGGAAAAAGATTTCACTTCGAAATCTTTTTCCTCTCTTTTAATTTATCAGTCTCTTTTGGACTTTTATGATGTTATTAGCCATTAATACTAGACCAATATCTGTTTTTACTTTATCTTTTCCTCTTAAATGAGTCCTTCGGAATCCTAAGTTTTGTTTAATCTGTCCGAAGACCGGCTCAACATCAATTTTTCTACACGCGAAAAGAGCTGAGCCATCTTCAGATAATAGCTTAGCTGATTCATTTTCTTTTAAATACTGATATTTTCTATTAAAAGAAGATGACTTTTGTGGTGCGGTTTCTCTATTGACTGGATAATACATTTCTTTTTCTAAGCGATATCCAGTTGTTGTTTTTGGATGATAAACATGATGAAAATGATACTGTGTACCATCAGGGTGAATAAAGATTTGATTTTCCGCATCATAGTCCCAATTATTTAAATTCTTACTTGATTTCTGAAATTTCTTCGTCTGTTCCTTATCAAACATATTGTATTTGATGAGATGATCAATCCCTAGATTGTCCAACGTTTATAAGTTTTCTTGGCTTCCATATCCAGCATCAGCTACGACGATTTTAAGTAAAGTAGGCATACTTTCAATAAATGGTAATAGTGTACGTGTATCCGTAGGATTTGGAAAAATATTATAGGCTATAACAAATTGATTTTCAGTTACTATTTGAAGATTATAACCTGGTTTAAGTTGACCATTTAACATCGGATCTTCTTTCATTCGCATGAACGTTGCATCTGTATCTGTTTTTGAAAAACTATTTCTACCTTCAAATGTTCTATAATAATTTTCATACTTTATCTCACGCTGTAAAAAATCATCTTTCACTTTTCGTAAGTGTTTTTTCAATTTTCTTCGTTTCTGCTTTCTTGGATCTGCACCTTTTTTTGGCGTACTTTCAATTTCTTCATTTACCTCAGCTACAGCTTCCTCAAGGAAGTCTTTTAGTATTTCAACATCATTTAAAGACATTGAATCAATTTCATCTTTGATAATCTCTTTTTCTACAGTAGGTAATATTTCGTTTCTATAATATGCCATTTCTTTAGCTTTTAATGATGCGTAAAATTTATCTGTTGCTTTTTTCCAAACAAAAGAATATTTATTTGCATCTGCTTCAATTTTTGTACCATCTATAAATACTACATTATCTGAGATTAGTTCTTGTTGAACTAAAAAGAGTTTAAATTCAACGAATAGGTTCTCAAGAATTGATGCACATAATTCACTAGAACGAAATCTATTAATCGTACGATAAGAAATTTCGGTATCGGCAACTAACCATTTCATTGGAATGTTCTCTTGCATCATTTTTTCAATAGTTCTTCCTGAAAACGTCTTTTCTATATATGCGAATAGTAATGCCTTTAAGAGGATTAATGGATGATAGGCCGGTCGGCCTTCGTGTTTATAAAATTGATCGAGGATATGTTCATCTAGTTGTTCAACAAAATTATTTACTTGGAAAACAATATGATTTGGTGCAAGATAATCGGATAACTCTAATGGTAGAAAAGCTTGATTCATGTTATATTGAGTATACATAAAATACCTTCTTTCTTTTTAGTTCTGTGGTTATTACTATTATAAATCAAGGTATTTTATTTTTGTATAATTTAAAGAGGAGATTGACCATTTTTCGTGGTCAATCTCCTCTTTTTGGCTAGTTTTGTCCCAGCCTCTGCATAACCAATAAAATTGTTCCTACATCAATCTTTCTTTTACTAAGTCGTTAAATCGCAGCTAATGCGTTTTCTAAGTCAGCTATGATATCATCTACATTTTCAATTCCGATAGATAAACGGATTGTTTCAGGCTTAATGCCACCTTCAGCTAGTTCTTCTTCAGTTAACTGACTATGGGTCATTGAAGCCGGGTGAACCACTAATGATTTAGCATCTCCAACATTCGCTAATAGAGAGAATAGTTCTAGATTTTCAATGAATTTAACTCCACCTTCATAGCCACCTTTAACACCAAAGGTAAAGATTGAACCTGCCCCTAGAGGTAAGTATTTTTCTTTCAAGCTATAATATGGGCTACTTTCTAATCCCGCATAATCAACCCATTCTACTTTGTCGTGTTGCGCTAAGAATGTAGCCACTTTCTCTGCATTTTCAACATGACGATCCATACGTACATGTAATGATTCTAAGCCTTGAACTAATAACCAAGCATTGAAAGGTGAAATTGAAGCCCCAGTATCTCGTAATAGCGTCGCACGAATTTTTGTAGTATAAGCTGCTGGGCCAAAGGCATCTGCGAAAACAAGATCATTATAAGTTGGATCTGCTTGACTTAAGCCTGGGAACTTATCATTTTGTTTCCAGTCAAACTGTCCACTTTCTACAATTACCCCACCGATTGACGTACCGTGACCAACAATAAATTTAGTCGCTGAATGGACAACGATATCTGCACCATGTTCAATAGGACGCGCTAGATAAGGTGTTGCAAAAGTATTATCAACGATTAATGGAATACCATGTTTATGCGCTATTTCAGCTAAGCCACTAATATCTTCAATATTTCCAGCCGGATTGCCGATTGTTTCTACAAATACAGCCTTGGTATTGTCTTGAATAGCTTGGTCCACATTCGCTAAATCACTCGTATCTACTATCGTAACATCGATACCGAAGTCCTTGAAAGTATGTTCAAATAAGTTGTGGCTTCCGCCATATAGGTTAGCTGTCGCTACAATGTGGTCTCCTGCTTTAGCTAAAACTTGAATAGCATAAGTAATAGCGGCCATACCCGAAGCGACAGCCAAACCAGCTGAACCGCCTTCTAAAGCAGCCACTCTACCTTCAAAGACGCCCTGAGTAGGATTTGTGATTCGCGTATAAATATTGCCACCTTCTGCTAAGGCAAAACGATTAGCGCCCTGCGCTACATCATCAAAAACATAAGCTGTTGTTTGGTGTAAAGGAACAGCGCGTGACCCTGTTTCATCAATCGTTTGAGCAGCGTGAATGGCTTGTGTCTCAATTTTATAGTCTTTAGTCATAATAATTTCCCCCGATTTTGTAATTTTTTTCATAAAAAAAGCTTCCATCCCTTGCTTCTGCAAAGGATGAAAGCTACTTCATGGTACCACCTTAATTTATTATATTATCGCTAATATAAACTCACAGAGTACGTTAAAAAATCATTGTACTCTCTCCCTGTAACGGGGGCTCCCGAATAATCCTCACCTATCTTAGGCTTAAACTATTATGCTCCAAGACCATTTTCTTCTAATCTCCTTGACCTACTTCCACCACACATAGGCTCTCTAAGCAAGTGTCATAAAATACTTATCTCATCATCGCGTACTGTATATATTGTTTAATACATATTAATGGCATTTTGATGATAAGTCAACTATTTATTTTTAATTTTTATTTCATTTTAAACCTTTTGCTAAGCTTAATTCACTATATTAATAAAATTTAGCGCATAACTTTTTAAAAATTAGTTTTATACCTTCATCAATTTAATTTTTGCTTACAGGTAGTCTCTCCGCAACTTTTACTTACTCATTAAATTACTGCTGATACTTTTTCTAAACCTGTTATGCTTATACTAACACCTTCGATTCCAAAGGATAAACGGGTTGTTTCAGGCTTTATGAGAAACCTATCATCATAAATACCACCTACAAGTATTATCGACTTAGCTTATTTTTATAAAAATCGTTCGAGTATTTGTTTGGTTTCTTCGTCGTTTAATTCAGATTGATTGGCACTTTGAGAGACGGAATGGATGATATCCGCTAGATTGATTTGTTGCATCTCTGCTTCAACGCTACGTTGCAATTGATCATATTTTTCCGCTAAAACACCCTGGATATTACCACCTACGATACAGGCAGGTGCTGTTTTCTCATCTACACGGAATATTTGCTGTTCTTCGTCGATAGCTTGATAAATATCATAAAAAGAAATATTTTCGGGATCTCTACTTAATTTTGGATTTGCCTTACCAGATTGGCTAGTAATCAGGTCGGCCTTTTTGAGGCTACTCATAATGCGTCTAACAGAAACGGGATTAGCATTCACACTTTTGGCAATCACTTCACTAGATAAGTCCGTACCTTGAAGCATCTCGATATAAACTAAAATATGAATAGCATCACTAAACTTTACTGAATGTTTCATCTGAATATCCCACCTCTTTTCTCTTGACTTATTATAGCACATTCACTATTATTAACCTGTAACTTTAATTATTACAGGTAAAAAAAAGGAGTGTTTATTCATGAAATATT
The DNA here is from genome assembly GCF_002252085.1 of Aerococcus sp. 1KP-2016. Classification (GTDB taxonomy): domain Bacteria; phylum Bacillota; class Bacilli; order Lactobacillales; family Aerococcaceae; genus Aerococcus. The sequence continues at coordinate 4,521 of NZ_NEEY01000029.1, read as the reverse complement.
TAGTAACTGGCGCAACAGGTGCCTTTGGTGGGATCGCATTAGACAAATTAAATACATTAGTTCCCGTATCAGATATACACATCTTAGCACGTAGTGAAGAAAAAGCTGCGCCACTTGCTGAAGCTGGTTATACAGTTCACATCGGCGATTACTTAGATAAAGCATCTTTAAAAGCGGCTTTCACAGGTATTGACCGTTTATTACTTGTTTCATCAGCACCTGGCACTCGTCAAGAAGAACATCAAAATGCAATTGATGCAGCCAAAGAAGCTGGCGTTAGCTTTATCACCTATACAAGCTTCGCCCGTGCAGACCAATCTTCTGCCGACCTAGCAACTGACCACCGTTATACCGAACAAGCCATCAAAGCATCCGGCATGCCTTTTACAATTTTAAGAAATAACTGGTACTTGGAAAATGAGCTTCCGCTAGTAGGTGCGGCTTTAAACAGTGGCAAACTATTATACACCGCTGAAAATGGTAAAGCTGGTTGGGCATTACGCCGCGAATACGCTGAAGCAGCTGCGATCGTTTTAGCTGGTGAAAAAACTTTCCCTGAAATCCTAGAACTATCTGGTAAACCAGTAGACTACGCAACTTTAACTAAAGCACTAGCAGAAGCAACAGGTAAAGAAATTGCCCCTCTAGAAACTAACGACGAAGCATTCGTTAAAAATTTAACTGACAATCAATTACCAGAACCAGTAGCAGGCTTCTTCCTAGCGATTCAAGGAGACATCAAAAACGGTGTATTAGATGTACAATCAGATGATTTTGAAAAAGTATTAGGCAAACCGCTAACACCGCTTGTGGACGCCTTTAAAGAATTACTTCAATAATTTCATATCGTTCAATAAACCCTTCTTCAAAAAAAATCAAAAGACCCTACTAGCTAGCCATAACGGTCACTAGTAGGGGTTCTTTATTGAAAATAATCTTCATTTGTCTAAAATGCTTACATAAAGTTTAAGACAGTAGTCCTGAGTAAGGTGGTATAATAACGAGATAATATAATTGAATGATAAGGAGATCATGACTATGTTTACTGAAAAATTTTATGATGTATTAAATTACGAAGGTGCCGTTTCTATCACCTCTTGGGGAAACACTGACCCACATGTTACATGCACGTGGAACTCCTACTTAGTTACTAAAGAAGAGGATATTATTCTAATCCCAGCAGCAGGTATGACATCAACTGAAGAAGACCTTGCAGTAAATGATCAGTTAATTTTAACCTTAGCAGCCCGCCAAGTAGAAGGCTTTAACAACTATCAAGGAACCGGCTTCCGCATTAATGGTAAAGGCGAATTCCTAACAGAAGGCCCATACTTTGACGAAATGAAAGAAAAATATCCTTTCATCCGTAAAGTATTACAAGTCACCGTATCAGACCTAAAACAATTGCTTTAATACCTACCTTTAATGAGCTTTTCGTCAAATCAGGCTGATGAGAAAATTTCCAAGTAATCATTTGATTGCTTGGTTTTTTATATCTTTAATTTTTACCATTTATTGAATTTAATATTTATTTTCCTCATCCAATCAGCCCTAAAGTTGCCTGCGTGCTAGAGAGTTCATGAAAAATATACATTTGTTGTTAAACTATACGGGCCCCTGAAGCTAGCAGACAAAACTAACTTTAGGAGGCCCTTATCTATTATTTATTTTTTAATTCCGTACTGTTCATTTTTGTTTAGGGAACAGTCAAGATAAATCCATTTTATCCATCGATCATTGAAACGCTAGGAATATCATGTCAAATCTATAAGCTATCGTAGCTTATATTGTAGGTATCCCATTGTGACAAGTCGCCTGCTTCTAACCCTTTCTTAAACCATTTTTGCCGTTGCTCAGCAGTACCATGGGTGAAAGAGTCGGGCATCGTACGGCCATAAGCTTTTTCTTGCAAGACGTCATCACCAATGTGATAAGCTGCGTTTAATCCTTCTTCAAGGTCCCCTGCTTCCATCCAATCATTCTCAACGACGTTATGTGCCCATACACCAGCAAGATAGTCCGCTTGTAATTCCATCCGTACAGTCCATTGATTTTGTTCAGTTTGACCAACTTCAGACTGAATTTGTCGAACCTGATTGGAAAGGCCAAGTTGCTGTTGAACATGGTGACCTACTTCATGGGCGATCACATAGGCCATAGCAAAATCACCACCGCCTCCATAATTTTTAACAAGTTGATTATAGAAATCTAAATCGATATAAATAGTTTCATCCGTTGGGCAATAGAAAGGTCCAACTTCAGATGTGTTATACCCACAAGATGAATTCACAGAATCCTCAAAGATGACCAAATCTGGCGCCTTATATGTATATCCAGCTTCAGAAAATGCTTGTGTCCAGTACTCTTCGGTATCATAAAGGATAACAGAAACAAATTCAGCCAACTCATCTTCAGTAACTGTTTCACTATCTGTGGATCCAGTCTCTGGTAAACTGACCTGACTATTAGGATTGGCTTGAATTTGCGTATTCGATTCCATCTGTCCAGGTAATTGTACCTCTACCTGTCCAGTTTGATCGTTTATTTGATTATTACTTGAACTAGACTGGTTGTCACCTAATAAAGATGTCCCACCAAATACAAAGAATATAATCAGCATTAAGATAATCGAACCACAACCTAAGCTTCTGCCTCCAGTTGAAGTTCCGCGACCACCTGGAAGCTGAATAGGTATTCTACCTCCAGATCGCCCTTGTCCCAAACCACCTAATCCACCACTTCCGGTGTTTTGACCACGCAAGTCTTTTACATTACCACTACGTTTGCGCCCTTGCCATTTCATGGAAATACCCCCTGACAGTTTTCTCCATTATAACATATGTGATATATTCCATAAACAAAAGTAATGTAAACGTTACCCACAATTAAACATAAGATGGTCGTCAAGACTAGTGTCACCCGTAAAAATACTGAAGTACCTTTTATTGAACTATTACGGAAAAAACAGTCAATAAAGCAGTATGAATCTCAACCCGAAAGCTGAACACTCAAAAAAAGAGTGTTGTAAGTTTTCGGGTCATTTTTATGCAAAATTTTCGGTATACTCTATTTGAGTTATACAGAAGGGAGTGGACAGGATGAGTAAAAAGATATATAGCCAAGCTGAGATTCAAGCTTTAAGAAACAATCCTAATGTGAAAAGTGTGACAGAGAAAAGTATTACCTATTCATCAGAATTCAAAATAAAGGCCATTAAACAAAGCAAACAAGGCATGAAATCCACTCAGATATTTGAACTTGCTGGACTTCCTTCTCATTTAATCGGAAAAGGAAAATCCGATCAATCACTATCACGTTGGAAAAGATTATATAAAGATCACGGAGAAGATGTATTGTTACAAGAGACTCGTGGTTCAAAAAATAATGGTCCCTATGGACCAAGAGAACAATTATCGTTACAAGAGGCGCTAGACAAAGCAAATGCCCGTACAGCCTATCTAGAGGGGAATCTTGAACTAGTAAAAAAATTAGAACAGCACGAGAGGAGCGTGAAAAACGACAAAAGAAACGACTTAAGTAAACAAGAACGCTTTAGATTAATTAACCAAATTATTCGTGAGAATCAACTTGCTGGAATGGTGAATCATTTATGCGACCTTGCAGGGGTAAGTAAAAGCGGCTACTATTACTGGCTAAATAGTAGCGATAAACGTGCTGAGCGTGATCGAAATGATTGGGAAGATTTCCAATTGTTATATAGAATTTTTCTGGATAAGAAGAAGTGTGGGATTGATGAAATAAAAATGGCGTTAGAAACTGAATACGATGTAGTAATGAATCATAAAAAAATCAGAAGAATTTTGCGCAAAAATAACATCATATCATCAATACGAGCAGCGAAACCATACCGTAAAATGATGAAGGCAACCCAAGAAAATGCTACCAAGAAAAACCTTGTCAATCGTCAGTTTGATCAAGGTATCCCGTACAAAGTATTTCTCACAGATATCACTTATCTTCCTTATGGAAGTGGACAATGGGCCTATCTTTCAGCGGTTAAGGATGGTGCTACCGGCGAGATTGTTGCACATCACTTCTCAACTAGCTTAAAAATGAATTTAGTTTATGAAACGCTAGATAAATTAAATAATGTGATTAAGGATATGCCAGTAATGGAAAGGTATATCCACTCAGATCAAGGGGTTCATTATACCTACCCTGTTTTCCAGCAAAAAGTTGAGAATATGGGGCTAATTCAGTCTATGTCGAGGCGCGGTAACTGTTGGGACAATGCACCTATGGAATCATTCTTTGGTCATATGAAGGACGTTGTATTATCTGAAAGAACAGAAACACTACAAGATCTTTGGTATGCAGTTGAAGATTATATTGAATTTTACAACAATCGTCGCTATCAGAAAAAATTAAAAAAGATGACCCCGACAGCTTATCGGGATCATCTTTTGTGGGTAGCATAACTCTCTTTTTATTTGTTCAGTTTATTGGTAGGGGTTCAGGTTTCATGTTTCAGTTTTCGTTTTTTTTATGCTTCTTCCGTTA
>NZ_NEEY01000028.1 GCF_002252085.1 Aerococcus sp. 1KP-2016 | reverse complement strand
CTTTTTACTCAAAATGCCCACTCCCTTCTGTATAACGCAAATAAAGTATACCGAAAAATTGCATAAAAATAACCCGAAAACTAACAACACTCTTTTTTTGAGTGTTCAGTTTTCGGGTAGAGATTCATATCCAATCCGTGGTGGTTTTTTTAACACTATTCAGGACAATGTTTATGCCGTAGATGGTATTAATCTTGAGATTGAGAGTGGTAAGACGTATGGACTTGTTGGCGAATCGGGCTCTGGTAAGTCAACCATTGGCCGTGCCATTATTGGGTTAGAGAAAATTACTTCTGGCCAAGTCATTTACGAAGGTACAGATGTGACAAATAAAGCTCGGAAAAAACATGGCAAATACGGTGATTATAACCGAAATGTGCAGATGATTTTCCAAGATTCTACTATGTCATTGAATCCAAAGAAACGGATTTTAGATGTCATTGCAGAGCCACTGAGAAATTATTACAACTATTCCGATAAAGAAATCAAACATCGTGTGATTGAGTTACTGGAAATTGTTGGCTTGAATGAAGATACCATATACAAATATCCTCATGAGTTCTCTGGTGGTCAACGTCAACGTTTAGGGGTTGCCAGGGCAGTTGCTAGTAATCCAAAACTAATCATTGCGGACGAACCAACATCGGCCTTAGACTTATCCGTTCAGGCTCAGGTTCTAAATTTTATGAAGCGCATACAAAGTGAATATAACTTAAGTTACTTATTCATTTCTCATGATTTAGGGGTTGTAGAACATATGGCTGATGAGATTGCAATTATGCATAAGGGGCGTTTTGTAGAACGTGGTAGTAAGAAAGAAATCTTTAAAAATCCACAACATATTTATACAAAACGACTTTTAGCAGCTATTCCTGAAATGGATCCTAGTAAACGTGATGAAATTAAAGCGCGACGACAAGCAATTGACGCTAAATATCAGAAGACTTCCAATGAATTTTACGATGAAAATAATCGTGTATATGATTTAGTTGATTTTGCAGAAAACCACGAAGTCGCTTTAAATCCAAATACGAAAGGGGGCAATTAAAATGTGGAAAACCATTTTAAGACGGGTCATCCTGATGCTCCCACAGATTTTGATTTTAAGTGTCTTGGTATTCATCGTTGCTCGTTTTATGCCTGGAGATCCTTTTACCGGTTTAATTACACCAGAAATGGATCCTTCTACTATAGAAGCTCTAAGGGAACGTGCGGGGTTGAATGACCCTATCATTGTTCAATATTTTAATTGGCTGAAAAATGCACTGCAGGGGGACTTTGGTATGTCATATACCTACAAGGTTCCGGTTGCTACGTTAATTGGTGACCGTGCAATTAATACAGTCTTCTTATCACTCTTATCCTTGATATTTACGTATATCATCGCCTTACCACTAGGTATCTTGGCTGGACGTTATGCGAATTCAGCTTTTGATAAAGGGGTTGTACTATATAATTTCATTTCATATGCAATTCCTACCTTCGTACTTGCTTTACTAATGGTTTGGTTCTTTGGTTATGAATTACAATGGTTCCCAACTAATGGTTCTGTAAGTACTGGCGTAACAGAGGGTACATTATCATATTACTGGAACCGTATCTATCATATGATTTTACCTGCGATTACCTATGCACTACTAGGAACAACAGGGATTATTCAATATCTTCGTAGTGAAGTCATTGATGCAAAACAACAAGATTATGTAAAGACTGCACGCTCAAAAGGTGTGCCAGAAAATATGGTTTATAACCGTCATATTTTCAGAAATTCTATTCTACCAGTCGCTTCAACATTTGGTTATGAAATTACTGGTTTAATTGGTGGTTCGGTCTTCATTGAACAAATCTTTGCCTATCCTGGAATGGGCCAACTATTTATTCAATCCATTTATAGCCGTGACTATTCAGTCATTACTGCCTTAGTATTATTGTTTGGTATTACAACTATAGTAGGTACGCTACTTTCTGACATTATTATGACTATCGTAGATCCTCGTATAAGGATTCAATAGGCAGATGAAGGAGGGAGTGAATATAAATGGAAAATTTCAAAAAGACAACCGATCAAGAAGCTGTTGCAAATGAAGTGACCAGTACCCCGCCTTTAGGCATCCGGGTCATCTGGCGTGAGTTTTTAAAAGATAAAATGGCTTTATTCAGTCTAATCTTATTGATACTCATTGTTGCTGGTGTTTTTATTGGGGCAATGGTCATCGATCAAGATGAAGTATTACGTATTTCCTTATTAGATTCTTATATGCCACCCGGTGAAGATTTCATTCTAGGAACCGATTCCGGTGGACGCTCAATTTTTGGGCAACTGATTATTGGGGCTAGAAACTCTATTGTGATTGGTTTTGCCATCACAGCCATTACTAGTATCGTCGGTATTACAGTTGGTTTAATTGCTGGTTACTACGGCGGTATCGTGGATGACATTTTGATGCGTATTATCGATTTCATCATGTTATTACCAACTACCATGTTAATTATCGTCTTCATTACCTTAGTTTCTGACTATAATGTTTGGACTTTTATCTTGGTAATGAGTGCTTTCTATTGGGTAGGTCAAGCACGGTTAATCCGAAGCAAGGCCTTATCTGAAAGTAGACGAGATTATATTAGTGCCTCCAAAACAATGGGGACACCCGCTATCAAAATCTTATTTCAGGAGATACTTCCTAATTTAAGTTCCTTAATTATCGTGAATTTAACTTTAAACTTCGCCGCAAACATTGGTATTGAAACGGGCCTATCCTATTTAGGATTTGGTTTACCAACCTCAACACCAAGTTTGGGAACACTCGTAAGCTACGCGCAGTCACCAGATATTCTGGAAAATAAAACTTGGGTATGGCTGCCTGCATCACTACTTATTTTGGTATTGATGCTTTGCATTAACTATGTAGGTCAAGCTTTAAAACGATCTGCAGATGCAAGACAACGATTAGGGTAATTATTTTTTTGTGAAAAAATTACAATTTTGACATTAGGGGTTAAGGAGGAAAATATTATGAAGAAATGGTATAAACTTTTGGGATTAACGGCCGCAGCTGCACTAGCTTTAGTTGCTTGTGGTACAACAAGTGATGAAACTGCAGATTCTTCGTCATCCGCTTCAGATGCATCGTCTACTGAAGGTGAAACAGTTGCACCTGAACTTTCAACAACCGTTGACAATGATGGAGATGCAATTGATGGTGGTACATTAAAAGTTGGTTTGGTAACAGATACACCATTCCAAGGTATTTTCTCTTGGGAATTCTATGAAGATGCTTATGATGCTAAAATTATGCAATTTGCCTTTGATTCATTATTTGGTACTGATGAAAACTTCCAAATTGATGATTCAGGTAAAGCTACTTTAGCATTAGACCAAGAAGCGAAAAAAGCGACAATTACTTTAAAAGAAGGCTTGAAATGGTCTGATGGTGAAGATTTAACAGCAGAAGATGTTGTCTACCCATATGAAGTTATCGGTTCTCCTGACTATACTGGGGTTCGTTATGATTCTACATTTATGAATATCGTAGGTATGGAAGAGTATCACAACGGTGAAGCGGATACTATTTCAGGTATTACCGTAGTAGATGACTATACAATTGAAATTGAGTATCTAGAAGTAGGTCCATCAATGCTTCAAGATGGTGGTGGGGTTTGGTCATACGCAATGCCTAAACACTACTTAGGTGACGTTGCAATTGCTGATTTAGTTTCTTCTGAAAAAATTCGTTCGACACCAGTTGGTGATGGTCCGTTCCGTATTACAAAAGTTACACCTGGTGAATCTGTTGAATTTGAAGCCAATGAATACTACTGGCAAGGAACGCCTAAGTTAGATAACGTTGTCTTAGAAGTAGTTCCTTCAAGTTCAATTGTTGCCGCACTTGAAAATGCAACATATGATATTGCATTATCTATGCCAACAGACCAATACGAATCTTATGCAGAACTTCCTGGCTACGCTCTGTTAGGTCGTGACGAATTATCTTACACTTATATCGGATTTAAATTAGGTAAATGGGATGCCGACGCTGGGGAAGTTGTACCAGATGAAAATGCCAAAATGGCTGACAAATCATTACGTCAAGCAATGGGTTATGCCCTTGACAATGATGCTGTAGCGAAACGATTCTACAATGGTTTACGTTCAAATGCAAATACGGTAATTCCACCAGTATTTGGTACATTTGGCGCTACAACTGAAGAAGTTCCTGGATATACTTATGACCCAGACAAAGCCAACCAATTATTAGATGATGCTGGCTACGCTGATACTGATGGCGATGGTTTACGTGAAGATCCAGACGGAGAAAAATTAACCATCAACTTCGCCTCTATGGAAGGTGGGGAAACTGCTGAGCCTATCGCTCAATACTACCTACAATCTTGGAATGAAATTGGTTTAGACGTTCAATTAACTGATGGTCGTTTACTTGAATTCAACAGCTTCTATGACCGTGTTGGTGCTGATGATGAAGCAATCGATGTTTATCAAGCAGCTTGGGGTACTGGATCTGACCCTGCACCAAATGGACTATATGGCCGTAATGCAGAATTTAACTATCCGCGCTGGGCAACTGAAGAAAATGACCAATTCATGGCTGACTTCACTAGTGCTGAAGCCTTTGACGCTGAATTCCAAAAAAATACATTTATCGAATGGCAAAAATACTTCTCTGAAGAAGCTCCAGTTATTCCAACATTGTTCCGTACAGAAGTTATGCCAGTTAACAACCGTGTGAAACACTATGACTTTGGTTATGATGCACCGGCTGACTTCGGATGGCACACAGTTGAGTTAACAGCAGACGCACCCGTAGCAGAATAAAAACAGGATGAGAGCAATAGCGATCAGCCCTCAACTGGTGGAAGATGAATGAAGGTGATGACGCTAGTCATCGACTAGTTCATCTGAAGCAGGAAGAGGGTTGCTATTGCGAACTCAACTTTAGGATGTGAGCGCGGGCGTTTAGACAGGTAGCACTGGAGGAGATATGCAGTAGCGAGTGAAACTCGCTGCAAATATCTCTGAAGTGGAGACCTGTCTGCCCAAGCGAACTCAACTTTAGGATGAGAGAAAAAGTGCTATGGCCCTAACCACTGGAAGAATAGTGCCATGGCACATGCAATGTGACACAAACTATTCTGAAGTGGGCAAGGGACAGCTTTTTCGAACTCAACTTAACAGGATGTGAGGACCGACGCTCAGAAAGCCACCGGTGGAAGACTATAGCAGTGACGCACGCAGTGTGGCGCAATATAGTCTGAAGCGCAGGGCTTTCTGGAGGTCCGAACTCAACTTCACAGGATGAGAGCAATAGCGATTATCCGATAGAAAAGCCTTGATCCATCAAAATGGATCAAGGCTTTTTTGTTGTTTTATTAAAATAATTTTAATTATACAATGAAATTTATTAACTTTTTTTCATTTTGGTCTTGCAATCTATTTTTAATTGCGTTATATTAAATTTACATTAGAAAACGAAAGAGGTAGCCTCATGAAAACATTAGCACGAGTGATTATTGTCATTAATAACAAGGACTTTACGAATTAGTGGTTACACTAATAATTAATCGTAAGTCCTATTCGTGTTGAACAACTGAATGGGACTTAGGCCTCCCATTCAGTTACTTGATTGGGAGGCCTTTTTCTTTACCTAATAAAAAAATTTTAAAGGAGCTGCTTTTATGACTGACAAATTAAACTGGATGAATTAAACTTTTCTTACACAGAGGTACCTTACCGTTGGCGGGCATATTGGAAAGATGGCGAATGGTATAAGGCTGGGTTAGAAACTGATCCACAATTACCTATTCGAGAAGCTGCTCCTATTGTTAACTACGGCCAAGGTGTTTTTGAAGGAAATAAAGCTTACGGCACAAAAGACGGTAAAGTTGTTTTATTCCGTCCAGAGGAATTCGGTGAACGTTTAAATCGAGGCGCACGTCGAATGGCAATGCCAGAAGTACCAGTTGAAGAGTTTGTCCGTGCATGTAAAGAGGTTGTTAAAGCCAACCGTGATTATGTTCCACCATATGGACATAATGGTGCTGCAATGTTTATCCGACCAATGTTATTAGGTATCGGTGACCACATCCAAGTATCTGCTGCTGAAGAATACTTATTTACTATCTATGTTTCGCCAGTAGGTCCTTTGTATAAAGGTGGTTTAGTACCTCACAACTACATCATCGATCATGATCATGACCGTGTTGCTGCAGATGGTACTGGTAACATCAAAGCAACTGCTAACTATGCATCAACTTTATCTACAGCTAAACAAATCAGAGAAGCTGGTTACGATGATGTTTTATACCTAGACCCTGCAACACATACAAAAGTTGATGAATTCTCATCTGCAAACTTCTTTGCAATTGAAAAAGATACCAATAAATTTGTAACACCTAAATCAGATACTGTATTACCTTCAATCACTAAAAAATCATTATTATGGTTGGCTGAAAATCGCTTAGGTTTAGAAGTTGAAGAAGGCGACATCAAAGTTGACGAATTCGACAAATATGCTGAAGCTGGTGCCATGGGTAATGCGGCAATCATCTCTCCAGCAGCTTCTGTTACATACAAAGATAATCGTCATGTATTCTATTCTGAAACTGAAGTTGGACCTGTTTCTCAAGCATTATACAAAGAATTAACTGCTATCCAATTCGGTGAAGTTGAAGCACCTGAGGGATGGATCGTAGACGTAGACGAAGATTAATTTTTATTAGAAAAGCCCTAGAGATTGGTGACTTCGACCATCACCAATCTCGGTGTAGGGTATGACAACCGTTAAGATAATTGACCAAATACAAACTAGCATTTTTATGACGAAGAAAGAAGGAACGAAATATGTCTCTATCTGTAAACCTACCTAGCTTAACAATCGGTACTGATGCTTTCGATGCAATTGAAGAGTATTGCAGTCAGTTTGGTACGACTGTTGCGATTCTAGGGGGCGAAAAGGCCTTAGCAGCTAGTAAAGAAAAGTTATCTGCTGCCCTAGAAAAAACATCACTAGAAGTGCTTACTGTGCAAGTATATGGTAAGGAAGCTTCCTACACAAATGTGGAGAGAATGAAGGCTATCAAGGAAGTTCAAGATGCTGATATGATTTTTGCAGTTGGTGGTGGGCGTGCGATTGATACAATTAAGGTAGTTGCGCGTGATTTAGACAAACCTTTGTTTACCATTCCTACTTTGGCATCTGTTTCAGCACCTACTTCTGCAGTATGTGTTATGTACCATGATAATCACGAAATGGCCGGTTTAGCTTTTAGAAAGGCGCCTGCTGATCATACCTTCATCGATACGCAAATTATCGCTGAAGCACCATATGAGTACTTATGGGCTGGTATTGGTGACTGTATGTCTAAGGAAGTGGAAACGAGTTTCTCTTCTCGTGGTAGAGATTTAAGTTTTGAAAACCGTTTAGGTGTAAATGTGGTAAAAGGTACCAACGATAAATTGATGGAAGCTGGTGCTAAAGCATTAGAAGCTGTAAAAAACAAAGAAGCAAATGCAGCCTTAGAAGAAGTTATTCTGGAAATCATTGGTGCATCAGCCTATGCATCCGTATTGGTAGATAACGACATCAATTCTAACATGGCGCATGCTTACTACTATGGTTACACTGTTTTACCTCAAGCCCATGAACACTTACATGGTGAAGTTGTATCTTATGGTATTTTATTATTATTAACGATGGACGAACAATTCGAATATCGTGATCGTATGAAAGCATTTATGGAATCAATCAAATTGCCAACTAAATTAGCAGATCAAGGTGTCACAACACAAGAAGAGATTGATAAATTAGTAGATAAAGCAATGACAATGGATGACCTAACTTTCTCACCATATGAAATCACACGTGAAAAATTCGAACAAGCAATCAAAGATGTTGAAGCTCTAGCATAGAATGATTTCTTCCTCCAAAATAGAAATAATACATATGCAAATTCAAATGTTCTAGAGACCAGGCGACCTTGCCTGGTCTTTTCTTTTGCTGTTTATGAAAACGTATTCTGTTATGATAAAACGAAATGAGATAAAAGGGGTGTTACTTTGAAAATAGAACATGTTGCTTTATGGGTGAACGATTTAGAAAGCATGCGTGCATTTTATGAAACATATTTTGCAGCAACAGCAGGGGACCTGTATAAAAATCCAAAAACGAGATTTGCTTCATACTTTTTAACTTTTGATGAGGGTAGTCGATTAGAATTAACCAACAAAAAGCATTTAAGCCCCCGTATAGCCGATGCGCTAGGTTATGGTCATATAGCCCTTGCAGTAGGAGACAAAGCGGCTGTAGATGCAAAAACAAGCCAATTAGTAGCCGCTGGTTATCCACTATTATCTGGTCCTCGAACAACTGGTGATGGCTATTATGAATCCGTGGTTCAAGATCCTGAAGGGAATTTGATTGAAATTACGACGGATTAAATTCCTTTTAAACACAAAAAAACCATTCCATCAAAAGATGAAATGGTTTTTTTACTGGAATTAGTCAGCTGCTGTAAATGGAATTAAAGCCATAATACGAGCGCGTTTGATTCCTGCTGTTAAAGTACGTTGGTGTTTTGCACATGTACCTGTTACACGACGAGGTAAAATTTTACCTTTTTCAGAAATATAACGTTTCAATAAGTCTGTGTCTTTGTAGTCTACATGATCGATATGGTTAGCGCAGAAGAAACATACTTTCTTGCGTCTGCGGCCACCACCACGGCGTTGTGCTGCCATATTGTTAACCTCCTTTTCTTATACCATTAAAATGGTAAGTCATCATCGGTAACATTGATAGAACCACTGCCATCATTTGATGAAGGGAATGGATTATCGTTACCAGTTGTAAATGAAGAGGAGTCTTGATTAAAGCTGTTTCCACCAAATGGATCAGCATCTTGATTGTTATAGCTGTTATTATTGGCATTATTGTTATTGTATCCACCAAAGCCGCTATTATCATTTGTAGAGGCTGGGCGAGATTCAGTAACAGATTTTGATTCTAATAAGCTAAAGTTATCAACCAAAACTTCTGTAACGTATACGCGTTGACCTTGGTTGTTCTCGTAATTACGAGTTTGAATGCTACCTTCAACACCAACAAGGGAACCTTTACGAGTAAAGCGAGCAAAGTTTTCTGCAGCTTTACGCCAAATGACACAGTTAATAAAATCTGTTTCACGTTCACCTTGGGCATTTTTAAAGTTTCTCTCAACAGCAATGCTGAAAGAACCTACGGCTACACCACTTTGCGTAAAACGCACATCGACATCACGAGTTAAACGGCCGACCAGTACAACATTATTAATCATGAAGTAACTCCTCTCTCACGCATTATGTATTGTTAATTAGTCTTCGATTTTTGTAATCATATGACGTAAAATATTGTCATTGATTTTGGCAAGACGGTCGAATTCATTGATTCCTTCCGCATCGTCAGCTTCAATATCAACTAGATGGTAGATACCTTCTTTATAATCGTTGATTTCGTACGCAAGACGACGTTTTGCCCAGTCTTTAGATTCGTTAATTGTTACACCGTTTGAAGTTAAGATTTGATCGAATTGTTCAACCAAAGCTTTCTTAGACGCTTCTTCCATATCAGGACGAATAATGTATAATACTTCATATTTTGTTGTGTTTTCACTCATCAGACTTTTGCACCTCCTTTTGGTCTATTGGCTCTCAATACCTTTGAGAACAAGGAGAGTATATTAATACTCACAATAATATATGTTATCAAACATTCAATCAAAAAGCAAGGTAAATATATCATTCTGGTAATGATATATATGCTCATAGATAGCTCATCAGTTAAGGATAAATAAGATTAAAATGCATTTTAAATATTTTAAAACGAAATATAGTATGTACTTGACATAATAACCTCAAAATAATAGTATTATAATTATATTCTAATTTTATTTTAATGTTGCAATTTGAATTTCAAACAAAATGGAGGAATTAAATGAAAAAGGTTTGGTTTTTATTGGGAACAGCTGTATTTGCACTTTCTGCATGTACGTCTACTAGTTCTAAAACTAGTACCAGTGAAGTAGTACAAACAAGTGGTGGCATTACTTTATCTGATGATCAAGAAATTACACTCTCCACAAATAATGAATTAGCTACTGCAGATTCAACTTTGATGCAAGATATTCAAACAACAACTGCAGGTAATCAATATTTTGAAGGTTTATTCAGATTAGATGAAAATAATATCGCACAACCTGCTGGTGCTAGTAATTATCAAGTTTCTGATGATGGTTTAACTTACACTTTTAATTTGCGAGAAGATGCTATATGGTCAAACGGCGATCCTGTTACTGCTAATGACTATGTATATGCTTGGCAAAAAATGGTTGATCCTGCATCTGCAGCCCCATATGCCTACATGTTTTCATCTATAGTGAATGCTGAAGAAATCATTAATAGAAATCTTGAAGTGGAAGAATTAGGCATTGAAGCAGTTTCAGATACACAGTTTACAGTTAGTCTAACCGTACCTATTTCTTATTTCCCTGAAATGCTTACAAATCCATATTTTTTCCCTCAAAATCAATCTTTTGTAGAAGAACAAGGAGATGCATACGGAACTACGAGTGAAAATACTGTCTACAATGGACCGTTTGAATTAGCAAATTGGCAGGGTGGTAATCAAGAATGGGATTATATTCCGAATGATGATTACTGGGATGCTGAAAATGTTTACTTAGACAAAATTCATATGCAAGTAGTTAAAGAAACTGCCACAGCTGTTAATTTATTTGAAAGTGGACAATTAGATAATGCTCTATTAACGGGTGAATATGCTAAACAATTCCAAACAGATGAGCGATATGTTATTGAAGATGTAGCAAATACAACATCTTTAGAATTTAATTTTGATAATGAGTTCTTAGCAAATAAAAATATTCGAACTGCAATTTCGGCCGTAATTGATCGTGATGTTGTTACAGAAAACTTATTAGGCAATGGTTCAAGATCAGCAACAGGCTTTGTTCCAGATAATTTTGTGAAAGATCCTACTACAGAAAAAGACTACACTGAAGACCAACCAGATTATCAAGTTTATGATTTAGAATTAGCACAATCTTCCTTAGCTACTGCTAAAGAAGAGCTAAATATGGATTCATTTGATTTTACAATCCTTGTAGATGATACAGAGACAAATAGACAAATTGCAGAATACGTTCAAGGTGCCATAATGGAAAATCTTGATGGCGTGAATATCGAAATTCAAGCTGTTCCTAAAAATAACAGAATAGCTCAAGCTAAAGAAGGTGATTTCGACATCATGCTTTCAGGCTGGAACGCTATTATTCCTGATCCAGTTAATATGCTTGATAAAGGTGATTCAACAACTACTTTTAACTATGGTAACTACGCTAATGAAGATTTTGATAATCTTTTAGCATTAGCGGAAGGGGAAAATGCCAATAATCTAGAAGAAAGATTTACGAATTTACATGATGCAGAAACAATTTTCATGGAAGAAGTTGGTGTTGCGCCAATTTTCCACAGTTCTGAAGCATTCTTATGGAATCCACAACTTGAAGGTATCGTTAGAAATTCTGTTGGCTCACGTTATAGTTTCAAAAATGCTTATGTGGCAGCCGAATAGTATATTTGGAAAGGAAGATTATTTGAAATATCCACATTTACTAGAAAATTTTATTGCTTATGCAAAAGAAAATACTCGGTCAAATCATAAGAGCACCAGTATTCCTACAACTGAATCTCAAGTAATTTTTGCTCATAATTTAGCAATACAATTAAAAAAAATTGGACTAGCTGATGTTAAATATAATGAAAATAACGGTTTTGTAACAGGAACTGTGCCTAACAATATTTCTGCAAAAGTGCCTACAATTGGCTTTATTGCTCATTATGATACCGCCGATTATAATGCTGAAAATATTAAACCCCAAATTCATACCAATTACGATGGTAAAGATATCATTCTAAATGCTAAAAAGAACATCGTGATGAGTGTTTCAGAATTCCCAAATCTAAAAGATTATGTAGGTGAAACATTAATCACTACTGATGGGACAACCTTGTTAGGTTCTGATGATAAAAGTGGAATCGCGGAAATCGTAGCTGCTGTTGAATATTTAATTAATCATCCTAAATTTAGTCATGGAACAATAAGAGTTGCTTTCGGACCAGATGAGGAAATTGGCACAGGCGCTGATAATTTTGATGTTCATGATTTTAATGCCGATTTTGCATATACATTAGACAGTGGGCGAGTTGGGCATATGGAATGGGAGACATTTAACGCAGCTCAAGTCGAATTAACTTTCCATGGTTCCATCGTTCACCCTGGTACAGCCTATCATCAAATGGTTAATGCCCTTTCATTAGCTGCTGAATTTCACGCATTATTACCAGTAGATCAACGACCGGAAAATACACGTGGTTATGAAGGTTTTTACATGTTAACTCAGTTTTCTGGCAATATTGATGAGGCTATTTCAACTTATATCATAAGAGATCATAGCAAAGAAATATTTGAAGAAAGAAAAAATTTTTTTATAGAAAAAATAAATCAATTAAATGGATTGTTCAAAGAAGAACGTATATCAATTAATATGTATGACCAGTATTATAATATGGGTGATATCATTAAAAAAGATATGACTCCAGTAAATTTGGCTGAAGAAGCAATGCTTTCACTTGATATCGAACCTATAATTACACCATTTAGAGGTGGAACAGATGGTTCAAAAATTACATATTTAGGTCTACCAACACCTAATCTATTCGTTGGGGGAGAAAACTTCCATGGCCAATACGAATTTGTAACTTTAGAGGCCATGGAGAAAGCCACAGACACCATACTAAAAATCATTGAATTGAATACAAAATAAGGTAAAAAAAGGACTTGCAATTGTAATTTGCAAGTCCTTTTCAATTAAATATTTACTATTCATTGTTTATCAATTAGATTTCATCCGAATCTGCGTCATCATCGTCGTCAACCTCTGTAGCATCATCTGCTAAGACATCATCTGCAAAAGCTTGCATCCGGTCTTGCATTGCTTCAGAAGGGGCGGCATTTGTTTCAGTAGTTTCGTTGTTTTCACCAGTAATGTCAGCATTCGCATCTGTTGTGTCATCTTGCTCTTCTAAGGCTTCAACCTTAGTGATCGTAGAGACAATAGCATCATCCGCTAGACGGATTAAACGAACACCTTGTGTGGCACGTCCTGTTTGTGAGATGTTGGCAACATGGAAGCGAATCGCTACACCTTGGTTAGTCATCAACATAATATCTTCTGGACCAGATACAGTAGTTAAACCGACAAGGGCACCGTTCTTATCTGTGACGTTGATGGTTTTTACACCTTTACCACCACGGTTTTTAATGCCGTATTCGCTAGCAGGGGTTTGTTTACCATAACCATTCTCAGTTACAACAAGTACATTGTCATCTGGGGCAAGTACGGACATACCAATCACGCGGTCATCACCTGATAGACGGATACCGCGAACACCTGTTGCGGTACGACCCATGCTACGTACATTTGTTTCAGCGAAGCTGACAGCATAACCATTGCGAGAAGCGATGATAATGTTGTCATTACCACTTGTTAGGATAACCTCAACTAATTCATCATCCTCGGCTAATTTTAATGCAATCAAGCCATTGTTACGAATATTGAAGTATTCGCTGGCATTGGTACGTTTTACGGTACCATTTTTAGTCACGAATAAGAGATGTTCATTTACATCTTGTTCACCATCGTTGATAGGGGTCACATTAATAATCGCTTGGACGGTTTCATCTTGTTGTAGGTTCAATAAGTTTACAACCGGGATACCTTTGGCTGTACGACCAAATTCAGGGATTTCATAACCCTTAGATTGGAATACACGACCTGTGTTGGTAAAGAATAAGACGATATCATGCGTAGATGTAGATAGCATGGTTTCGATGAAATCATCATCGTTCATTGTCATCCCTTTTACACCTGTACCACCACGGTTTTGGGCTCTAAATTCATCGTCACCCATACGTTTGATGTAACCATTTTTCGTTAATGTCACGATAACATTGGTTTCTTCAATCAGATCTTCGTCTTCAATATTGTTGATTTCGCCGACCATTAACTCAGTACGACGGTCATCTCCAAATTTACCTTCAATCTCAACCAATTCATCGTAGATAATTTGATAACGTAAT
This sequence comes from Aerococcus sp. 1KP-2016, assembly GCF_002252085.1. Taxonomy (GTDB): domain Bacteria; phylum Bacillota; class Bacilli; order Lactobacillales; family Aerococcaceae; genus Aerococcus. The sequence continues at coordinate 11,468 of NZ_NEEY01000028.1, read as the reverse complement.
GCTTCTGACGCTAAGACTTGATTTAAGTAATCAATTTGCGCCATTAATTCGTTATATTCTTTATCAATCTTTTCACGTTCCAAACCTGTTAAACGTACCAAACGCATATCTAGGATGGCTTGGGATTGTTTATCAGATAATTTATATTCTTCAATGAAACGTGACTTCGCTTCATCACCCGAACGTGAAGTACGTAAGATGTTTACAATTGCATCGATATGATCTAAAGCAATTTGTAAACCTTCTAGAATATGGGCTCTAGCTTCCGCTTTTTTCTTGTCAAAAATCGAACGGCGACGGATAACTTCTTCTTGGTGAAGTAGGTAGTTTTCTAAAATTTCTTTCAAACTCAAGGTACGCGGTACACCATTTACGATGGCTACCATATTAATACCAAAGTTTGTTTGTAATTGTGTGTATTTGTATAGATTGTTGACGATAACAGATGCGCTGGCATCTTTACGACATTCAATCACGACACGCATACCTTCACGACCAGATTCGTCACGTACAGCCGTAATACCGTCGATACGTTTGTCTCTGGCTAATTCAGCAATACGTTCAACCAATTTGGCTTTATTGACCATATACGGAATTTCATGAACAATAATACGTTCTTTCCCATTAGACATCGTTTCAATGTCTAATTTGGCACGGACGATGATTGTTCCTTTTCCAGTTTCATAAGCCTTACGAATACCTGATTTTCCAATGACGATACCGCCAGTAGGGAAATCGGGTCCAGGTAGTGCTTCCATTAGGTCTGCAGTTGTTGCATCGGCATTTTGCATTAAAATTTTAATGGCGCCGATAACCTCACTAAGATTATGTGTTGGAATATTTGTTGTCATACCAACGGCGATACCAGTTGTACCATTCACTAACAAGTTAGGAAAACGTGCAGGTAAGACCTCTGGTTCACGTTCTTCACCATCATAGTTGGGAATAAAGTTAACGGTATCTTTATTCATATCACGCACCATTTCATGGGCGATTTTACTCATACGCGCTTCGGTATAACGCATGGCAGCGGCTTGGTCACCATCGACTGAACCAAAGTTACCATGTCCATCTACAAGCATATAACGGTATGAGAAGTCTTGAGCCATACGAACCATTGATTCATAGATGGCAGAGTCACCGTGGGGATGGTATTTACCCATAACGTCCCCTACAATACGTGCTGATTTCTTAAAAGGTTTATCAGAGGTTACACCTAGTTCATTCATGCCGTACAAAATACGACGGTGAACTGGTTTTAACCCATCACGTACATCTGGTAGGGCACGTGCCACAATAACAGACATGGCATAGTCAAGGAATGAGGTACGCATTTCCTTGGATATCTCACGTTGTGGGAATTGTTTTTTTATTTCTTCACTCATGTAACTTTTCCCTCTTTCTATAAATCAATGTTGGCGTAAGTGGCATTTTCTTCAATGAACTCACGTCTAGGTTCTACATGATCACCCATCAACATATTAATAATTAAATCGGCTTCGACTGCGTCATCAACCGTTACTTGAAGCAAGGTACGGTTTTCTGGGTCCATTGTTGTTTCCCATAATTGTTCCGCATCCATTTCACCAAGCCCTTTATAACGTTGAATAGCTGGTTTTGGCGTTGTTGGAATAGTTTTTAGGTATTCTTCTAAATCTTTATCAGAGTCTAAATATTGAATTTTCTTACCTTGACGGACTTGGTATAAAGGCGGTACCGCGATATACACATAACCTGCATCCAAAATTGGACGCATGTAACGATAAATTAGTGTCAATAAAAGGGCACGGATATGTGCACCATCGACATCGGCATCGGTCATGATGACTAATTTGTGGTAACGCGCTTTGGTAATATCAAAATCATTTTGCCAACCAGTACCCATAGCCGTAAATAAAGAACGAATTTCTTCGTTGGCTAAAATACGGTCCATTGAAGCTTTTTCAACGTTCAAGATTTTACCACGGATAGGTAAGATGGCTTGGAAATGACGTGAACGACCTTGTTTTGCAGAACCGCCGGCTGAATTCCCCTCTACGATGAACAATTCAGATTCTTCAGGGTTCTTACTTGAACAATCGGCTAATTTCCCTGGTAAGTTGGAAATTTCTAAACCTGATTTTTTACGTGTCATTTCACGGGCACGTTTGGCAGCCAAGCGTGCTTTTGAAGCAATTGTCCCTTTTTCTACGATTTTACGCGCAGTTGCAGGATTTTCTAATAAGAATTTTTCAAAGTGGGCTGCGAACAAATTATCAGTGATTGTACGCACTTCAGAGTTACCCAATTTCATCTTAGTTTGACCTTCAAATTGTGGGTCAGGGTGGCGAACTGATACGATTAAGGTAATCCCTTCACGAACATCTTCACCTGTTAAGTTGTCTTCATTCTCTTTAATCAATTTTTGATTACGTGCATAGTTGTTAATGACACGTGTTAAGGCTGTTTTAGCACCTGATTCGTGGGTACCACCTTCAAAAGTATGAATATTATTCGCAAAACTCAAGATATTCGAATGGAAACCGTCAGTATATTGAAGAGATACTTCTACTTCAATACCGTCTTGTTCATCCTCTAAGTATATTGGCTCTTCAAATAAGACATCCTTGTCTTTATTCATATAACCAATATATTCTTTGATCCCACCTTCATAGTGATATGAAGCTGTGCGGTCATCCGCTGTACGTGCATCGTTAATAGAGATACGTAAACCCTTATTTAAAAAGGCTAACTCACGAATACGACGATTTAAAATTTCAAAGTCAAAAATAGTTGTTTCTTGGAAAATCTCAGCATCCGGTTTAAAGTGCACGACGGTACCATGTTTTTCGGTTTCGCCAATATCTTCAACGTCTTTGACAATCGCACCTTGATGGAATTCTTGGTGGTAAACGCGACCATTTTTATGGACGTATACGTGTAACCACTCAGAAAGGGCATTTACAACTGAGGCCCCAACCCCGTGTAAACCACCTGAAACTTTATAACCGCCACCACCAAATTTACCACCCGCATGTAGGACGGTAAAAACTGTTTCTAGGGCAGAACGGCCAGTGTTGGCTTGAATATCAACTGGAATCCCACGACCATCATCAATAACGGTAATAGAGTTATCTTCTTCGATGGTCACCTTAATATGACCTGCAAAACCTGCCAAGGCTTCATCAATTGAGTTATCTACGATTTCCCATACTAAATGGTGTAAACCACTTGCAGATGTTGACCCTATATACATACCTGGACGTTTACGTACGGCTTCTAAACCTTCTAACACTTGGATTTGACTGGCATCATAATTTTTGGCCAATTCTTGTTGTTTGGCTCTTTTTTCTTCTTCACTGACGGTAATCTCAGCTTCATTTTCAGCTTGATTTTGCATCATTTCGTTTTCTTCATTGTTTGCCATGTTTCCACTCCTATCACTTAACTTGGGTAGTCTGGTCTAATAAGGCTTTATCAGACATTATTAGGCTATTTGTCCCGCATCAATGTTAAATACCTTTGGTTCTTCAATTAATTCTCTTTGAATCCCTTCCAGACTTGTCGTCGTTAGAAAGGTTTGTACTTTGGATTGGATGGACTTTAAAAGGTGTGTTTGCCGTTCATTATCTAATTCACTTAAAACATCATCCAATAATAAAATGGGATATTCACCTAATAATTCGTGCATCAATTCAATTTCCGCTAGTTTCATACTCAGCACTGTCGTTCTTTGTTGCCCTTGTGAGCCAAATTTTTGAACATCACGACCATTTACTTTAAAGGTCAAATCATCTCTATGAGGGCCAACTAAGGTGACACCACGTCGTAGTTCATGTTCCTTTTGTTCTTGAAACTTTTCCATGAGCTGGTCATAAATCGCATCTTCAGTCATATCCATAGTCAAGTCAATTGGCGCGCGATAACGCAAGGTTAATTCCTCCAATTGATGTGAGATGGTCGCATGAATTGGTTTCGCCAAATGCTCGAGTTGATCAATAAAATGTAGGCGTTGATAAATCACGTGGGTAGCTGAAGTCGCTAATTGTTCGGTCAGGATATCTAAATAGACTTGATCCTTACTTTCATGATTCAATAATTGCTTTAAATATACATTTCGTTGTTTCAAGAGGTGATGATACTGTACAGATTCATATAAATATTTTGGACTCATCTGACCGAGCTCCATGTCAATAAATTTACGTCTAAGCTGAGGTGCACCCTTAATCAGTTCTAAATCTTCTGGGGCAAAAAGGACTACATTCAATTTGCCAATGTAGTCACTCATGCGACTTTGATCCAAATGATTTACCTTCGCACGCTTACCAGATTTACTGATGGTTAAAGTAAGTGGTAAATGAGGATTGGTCTTCGTTGCAACATTGCCTTCAATACGGGCAAATTCTTGTTGCCAACGAATCGCATCCTTCTCATTTGACGTTCGGTGACTACGCGCCAAAGATAGCATGTAAATAGCCTCTAAAAGAGATGTTTTTCCTTGGGCATTTTCACCAATAAAGACATTTACACCTGGTGAAAAAGAAACATCCAGGTCGTCATAGTTTCTAAAATCTTTCAGCTGAATATCAGTTAGCTGCATGACCATCACCATGTGTTTCATGGCTTTCGATGATAAAGTCACCTTCTTCAGGTACTGAAATCGTCATACCTGGATATAATTTACGGCCACGACGATTGTCGTATTCACCATCGATAATGACATCATTTTCTTGTAAATACCATTTAGCTTCGCCACCAGTACCAATTGCACCAACTATTTTCAACAATTGACTTAAGGTAATGTATTCTTTATCAATTTTAATTGCTTGAGCCATCGTTTCACCCCACATTCAAGTTTTCTTTGTTCTATTTTCATTCAAAAGCTGTCTATTCATAAAAATAAATCGTCGCTTCTAACTTTTTGGAGTCGTGCATTTCGGCTCAAGCAGATTCAACGATTTAGCTTTCATTTATACCCCTTAATTATACGCTAAATTAGCCTATTTAGCAAATAAATGCCCTATATTTCATTTTTTTGAAATTGTCTAGGGAATACCATGTTTATATCGTATACGCCTTAAAAGCCAAAAATCGGCTCATTTTTCGTATAGGATCATAAAAAAAGACCAAATCCGGTCATTCGGACTTGGTCTTCATCGTTTCGTAATTTCGTATCATTTTGGTGCAAAATTATGCTCTTGGTGTACGAATTGGTGTAATCAATTGAACAAAATTAAAATTATCTGTTTGATCACTTGGCAATAAAGTAAATGGATGTGATGGTGATTGGAATCCAATAGATACATTTTGTTGTCCAAATGATTTCAAGGCTTCACGTAGGTAATCAGGGTTGAATGAGATTTCAAGTGAGTCACCTTCAGCTTTGACAACCTTAATAGATTCTTCAACATTACCTACTTCGGCAGATTGGCTTGATAATACAATATCGTCAGCTGTAATTGTTAAACGAACGACATTATTCTTTCCTTCGTGACTCAAAATTAAGGCACGTTCAACAGCATTTACTAATTCGCTCGCAGCTACTTCAATGGTTGTTGAATGTTCTGTTGGTAATAAGCGATCTGTATTTGGATAGTTACCTTCAAGTAAACGTGAATATAGGTAGATATTACGTGCTTTGAATAGCACTTGATTATCAGTTACCATCATTTCGATATCTTCATTGTTATCTACGATACGGATTAATTCTTGTAATGAACGACCAGGAATGTTGATATCTAATACTTGATCACCAGCATTTTCAGGCATGGTTAATGGCATGATACGTTGACTCAAACGGTGAGAGTCGGTTGCAACTGCTTTTAGCTCATCATTACCAATTTCAAAGTGGATCCCTGTGAAGATTGGACGAATTTCTTGATTAGATACGGAAATAATTGTTTGGTTGACAACTTGTTTGAAAGTATCTGTTGGTAATATGTACGTTTGTTTTGCATCAATTTCAGGTAGGCGTGGGTATTCATTACCATTAACACCTTTTAATTTAAATGATGCACGATCTGATGTGATTTCTGTTTGGAAGTTATCAATGACTTCTACATTCATGATATCAGAAGGTAATTTTTTAACAATTTCTCCTAAAAATCTAGATGGTATAACAATATCACCAGTATTTTCAATTTTTAGTTTGTTGTCATCATCTTTTGCATCAATAAATGCTTCGATTGAAATTGTTGCATCAGAACCTGTTAGGTAAATACCTTCTTCTTTTGCAGAAATTTTAACACCTGTCAAAACAGGAATAGTAGTTCTTGGACTAACTGCTCTTTGAACGTCTGTTAAATTTTGAATGAATACAGATCGATTAATTGAAAATTTCATGTGTGCGCTCCTTATATAAAAATGAATTATAAATAAAAAAATAGTAGTAGTAATAGGCCTTGTTAATCCTGTTGATAACTCAACAAATACTAGACGGATATTACTTTTCCACATGTGTATATCTTGTGGAAAAACAGAGAGGTTATGAACAATTATCCACAACCTCTGTTTCTAGTCTCTATTTTAGCATAAGTCATCCAATTAACGACTTCAAGTGACGTATCTCTACGATTATTTTTCTAATAGTCTACGAATGCTGTCAACATCACGTTCTACTTCACTTTTTTCTTCGATGTCTTTTTTAATTTTTTCATAGGCATGTAGCACGGTTGTATGGTCTTTGCCACCGAACTCTTGGCCAATTTTTGGTAACGAGGCGTCTGTTAGTTCGCGGCTTAGATACATGGCAATTTGGCGTGGTACAACAATTTGACGTACACGCTTTTTACCTTTTAGATCGGATACTTGTAGGTTAAAGTATTGTGCTACTGTATCTAGAATATTTGGAATACTTGGCGAATTGCTCTTCACATTACGTTTGTAATTGCGAAGGGCTTTTGCTGCTGTATTGGGTGTTAAGTCTTCCTGATTCATTACAGCAAAGGCTTGTACACTGGTTAGGGCACCTTCTAATTCACGTACATTTGAGTCAATTTGACCTGCTATATAAGATAGCGTGTCATCAGGAATTTGAAGGCCATTTACGTTGGCTTTGTTACGTAAAATAGCAATCCGGGTTTCCAAATCTGGTGGTGTAATATCAGTTGAAAGGCCTTGTTTAAAGCGAGATACCAGACGATCTTCCAATTCTGGAATTTGGCTCGCATCACGGTCACTGGTTAACACGATATGTTTATTGTTGTTATATAGTTCATTAAATGTATGGAAGAATTCTTCCTGAGTTGATTGTTTATTGCCAATAAATTGGATGTCATCTACTAATAACATATCCACTGAGCGATATTCTTTATGGAAGGCATCTGTCGTGTTCTTTCGAATCGCATTAATGAAGTCATTAGTAAATGTTTCACTAGAGACATATTTAATTTTGGCATTCGGATTGGTCCGTAATACTTCATGTCCAATTGCTTGCATCAAGTGTGTTTTACCTAAGCCTACACCACCAAAGAAGAATAGGGGATTGTAGTCACGTCCGGGTCCTTCAGCAACGGCTAATGCAGCGGCATGAGCCATTTTGTTGCCTTCACCAACGACAAAATTATCAAAGGTATATTTAGGATTTAAAAGGTAAGAGCCATTGTTTTCATTATTATCTGAAGCATTTACTTGAATGTGATTTGCAGACGGTGTAGCTTCTGTCTTCAAACTCACGATTAAATTCACGTCATGATTTAAGTATTCAAATAATACTTGTCTAATTTGGATAGAATAATGTTTTTCAATATGATCCTTATGCAGCGCGGAAATAGCTTGCAAATATAAGGTGTCATTCTCAAAAGCAACGGGTTCTAAGTCTTTAATCCAGGTGTCGAAACTTGTTTTAGGCAACTCTTCTTTGAAGTATTTGGTGACATGATCCCAAATTTGGTTCAATTCACTCATATAATTCATAGCTCCTTATTCTGCATAAATTTCTATATATATAGATATAAATAAAAAATCGACGAATGGATTAGATTCGTAAAGCTAATACATAATATCATGAAAAAATAAGGTTTTCCACAGAAAATTAAGGATGTGAATAAATTTTATCCCAACTTTTTGAAAACTTTATCCACAGGATGTGAATAAAACTGTGAAAATAATTAATAAAAAATCTTCTGTGCATAATTTACTAGATTTAAAGCTTGATATATAAGACTTCTTATCTAGTTGTCCACAGGTGGGGATAAGTTTTGCAAAACTGGGGATATGTTAATAAGTGCCGGCAAAAGTCTGTGGATGGAAATATAGAAATTTACTTTGTGAACAGGCCTGTACAAAGTTCGTACACATTTGTGAATAAATTTTAACACGTTGTGATTCACATGGCTTGTGAAATTTTAAAAATGAGTTTGTGAAAATAAAATCTAAAATTATACTCATGTATCGAGAATGTTTTGATTGTTGACTTACTTTCATGTAAAATAAGAGGGGAAGTGAAGAGATGGTCTTCAAAAAAACCAATGTTTGTACAAAAAGTCTTGTGATGACCCAATAATTATGCTAAAATAGTGATTACGAGTGCGAATTTCGCATCTGAAATTGAATTTCGACTTTTTATTGTATATAATATTACAGTCGTTTTGTATTGACTAAAAAACGAAAGATATAACCCTAACAGGAGGTGCAACTAATGAAAAGAACATACCAACCAAAAAAACGTCATCGTCAAAAAGTTCATGGCTTCCGTAAACGTATGAGTACTAAAAACGGCCGTCGTGTTTTAGCAGCTCGTCGTCGTAAAGGAAGAAAAGTTGTTTCTGCATAAGATCACATAATCATGTGGTCTTTTTTTATTAAGGAGGCGAACTTACGTGCGTAAATCATTTAGAGTAAAATCTGAAAAAGATTTTGGCAACGTATTTCATAGTGGTCAAAGTACCGCTAATCGTCAATTTGTGGTCTATAAGTTGAAGAAAGAGCAAGCCCATTTTCGAATTGGCATTTCTGTTGGTAAGAAAATTGGAAACGCTGTTATGCGTAATGCAGTGAAACGAAAAATTCGTCAAAGTGTTACGGAACTTAAGCCACAAATTGAATCTAACTACGATTTTATCGTTATTGCCCGTAAGCCTGCTGCAGAAATGACAACAGCTGAAGTGAAAAATAGTTTGATTCATGTGCTTTCTTTGGCAAAAATTTACCGACCAAACGAAGATGATGCGAAATCTTAGGCATAACCACATGAATAGTAGAATTCGTGGAGGATTTGTAAAAATTGAATATTCGAAGTAAAAAAATGTGGAAGATGTTAGCTATCGTAATGGGTGCTGTCATCTTTTTGGCAGCTTGTGGTACTACACCGATTGATGCCAACTCAACAGGTATTTGGGATCGTTACATTGTTTATAATTTCTCACGTATTATCATTTGGTTGTCTGAACTATTTGGTAACTACGGTATCGGTATTATTGTTTTTACCTTGATTATTCGGGTTCTTTTAATCCCTTTAACCAAATATCAAACACAAAGCACTGAAAAAATGCAAATGATGCAACCCGAATTAAAAGAGTTGCAAGAAAAATATGCATCAAAAGACCCTGAAACACAACAAAAATTACAAGAAGAGACAGCTAAGCTAAATGAGAAGTATGACTACTCAATGTGGGCTGGTTGTTTACCATTGTTAATTCAATTACCAATCTTAATGGCTTTATATCAAGCCATCTCAAGAACTGAAATTTTGAATGAAGGTCACTTCCTATGGTTACAATTAGGAAATCCAGATCCATATTTCATCATACCGGTTATTGCTGCTATCCTAACTTGGTATAATACACGTTTGACTACTATTAATACGGCTGGCAATAATGCGTCTATGGCAATGATGCAATGGACTATGCCAATCATGATTTTAATCATGGGTGTGGGTCTACCATCCGCTATCTCACTTTACTGGGTAGCTTCAACAGGTTTCACGATTGTACAAACGCTTATCATGAGCAACCCATACAAAAAACGTGAAGCACGTGAAGAACAATTGCGTAAAGAAAGAGAATTGGAACGTCGTTTAGAAAAAGCCAAACGTAATCCGAGTGGTAAGAAGAAATAGCAGGAGGTTTTTGTATTGAAAACTGAGAAATTTGAAGCAACTTCAGTAGATGCTGCAGTTGCAAAAGGTTTGCAATTACTTCATTTAACGCGTGAGGATGTTACAGTTCAAGTCATTCAAGAACCTAAGAAAGGGTTCTTAGGCATTGGCGCTAAAGATGCGATTGTAGCATTACAATATAACGAAGCTGACGTCACAGTTGAGAGTGAAGAATTGTTAGATTTTTCTACTTTCCGCCATACAACGTCAATTGAAGATGAAGTAAATGAAGAAATCGTACAAAAAGAAGCAATTGTTCTTGAAGAAACAGTTGTAGCTGAACCAGAAGTAGAGGCAAGTGAAGTTTTACATGCACCTGCAACAGAAGAAACAACCTCTGTCGAAAATGTTGAAGCACCCCTTGAGGCAATGGAAACACCTGTTGAAACTAGTGAAGTAATAGAATCTGATAACGATGAAGATTCATTTAAAACAGACGTAGCACATACGGCTAATGATAGTGAAGAAGATTTGGTTGATGCGGATTACCGTGATGTCGAATTTGTCGCAAGTTATATCATTGATGTCTTAAAGGCATACTTGGTTGATGCTACGATAAATGTTGAAGATCGTGGCCGTGAAATTATCTATAACATTCAGACTGAGAAGAAGGGTCTGGTTATCGGTAAACATGGTAAAATCATTAATTCATTGGAAACTCTGGCGCAAGTGATGACACACCAACATGTACGTCCACATGTTCGCGTTACCGTGAACGTTGGCAATTATCGTGAGCGTCGTCATGAAATTTTGACCAGATTAGCCCGTAAAACAGCTGATCAAGTGGCGAAGACAAAACGTCCAGTCGTTTTAGAACCACTACCAGCTACTGAACGTAAGATTATTCATGCACAATTAGCTAAATATTCTTATGTCTCAACACATTCAGAGGGTAATGAACCACATCGATATTTAGTTGTTTCATACAACGATTAAGTTTTAGAAAAGGCAAGGACCAGGCGTCCTTGCCTTTTTTGTTGTGCGCCCAGCATGGGCGATAACTTGGTGGTGAAAGTCCACTACAGGCTTGGCAGTAGGAACCGTTAGCTGAAGGCAAGGGTGTCCACCGTGAGGTGGAATCTGAAGGAAGCTGAAAGCAAATACTCGCACTGCCGAACAGAAATCTCATATGGAGGCTGGATTGGGACGGACGAGCTTGCAACACAAAGCAAAGTCCAATACTGCACGAATCCCATTTAGTATGAGGCTGGGACAAAAGATTAAAATCATAGATTTTTCGTCCTTACAGTGTACGTTCCTTATGAACCGTGGGACCATTGAAAGCCAAGGTCTTTCAATTTGAAATCGAGCCAAGGTCTCGATTTCATCCTATTTCACGGCTAAGGAACTACACTTTCAGTCCTTTAACCTGTTTCCGTGATATATTTCAATC
>NZ_NEEY01000027.1 GCF_002252085.1 Aerococcus sp. 1KP-2016 | reverse complement strand
ATCAAGAATTATTCTATAATGAGCTCGTTCACAATACAGCAAAAGGGGTTGGAACTATTTTGATATGCTCCCCCTAAGTAGACACTTAAAAAGTAAATCTACTTTAGGGGGAGTTTTTTTGCGTTCAAATAGTAAACATACAGTATCTGAATTAGAATATTTTATTAAATTATATTTACAGGAAGGCGTAAGTATCAGTGAGTTGCAAGAAACCTATGGTTTAAAGCTTGTAGAAAGTAAATTTCGCCGCAAGATTCTACGATATAAAGAGCACGGCATTTCTGGTATTCAGTCAAGTAAAACCAACAATCATTATAGTCAAGAGTTTAAGCTAGCTATTGTTGAGGAGTATTTTACTTCTGATCAAACAATAGCTGGGATTGCACGTAAGTATAATATTCCTTCAGATGCAACTGTTGGAAATTGGATAATCAAGTATACTAAGGGTGAAGAAAACCGTAATTATTCTCCATTACCCGAGGTGTATAAAATGAAAAGCAGAAAAACGACCACAGAAGAAAAAATAATGATTGTCAAAGATTGCTTGGCCAATGAATTGTCTTATAAAGAAACAGCTCAGAAACATCAAGTATCCTACAACAATGTGTATTCGTGGGTTAAAAAGTATAAAGAATACGGTCCTGATGGACTTAGCGATAATCGTGGACGGCGGAAACCTGATAGTTTACAAACAAATGAAGAGAAGTTAAAGGCAGAAATTGCCGCACTGAAGGCTAAAAATGAGTACTTAGAAACAGAAAATGCAGCAATAAAAAAGTGGAGAGAAGTGGAAAGAGAGTTGATGTTACGCAAACAAGGTATGAAGTCGAATATCAAACCATTAAAAAATTACAACAAGAAGGATTCAAAATAGTGCATTTATGTAAAGCTTTAAAAGTCAGTAGAGCCGGTTACTATAAATGGTTGAATCGCAAACCATCCCCCAAAGGTCAGCGTTTAGAAAAGCTTATTGAAATGATTGTCCATACTTATAATAAATTTAATGGTATTTATGGTTATCGTCGGATAACCATTTATCTAAATCATTACTTAGGTGCTAAAGTAAACCATAAGTGTGTTCATCGATTAATGAAATTATTGAAATTAAAAGCTGTTATTCGTCAAAAAAGATATAATTACAAACCGCATACACCTAATCATGTGGCAGAAAACATCTTAAATAGAGCATTCCAAGAAGAATACAAGCCAATGGAAGTGCTACTTACAGATGTAACAGAATTACCTTACGGTAATAATTCAAAAGCATATCTAAGCGCTATTTTAGATTATGGTGTCCAAAAAATAATAGCATTCAAACTCTCACACCATAATAACAATGCCTTAGTTCGAGATACGTTTTCACAAATTGAAAATCAACTTATCCCGAATAAAACATTGATCCACAGTGATCGTGGATTTCAATATACTTCTCATTTTTTTAGAGAATATATTTCTAGAAACGATGTAATACATAGCATGTCCAGAGTGGGTAAATGTATAGATAACGGTCCGATGGAAAGCTTCTGGGGTATTCTGAAATCAGAAATGCCACAATTAGAAGCATACGATACGTTTGAAGAGTTAAATGATGCACTTCAATCTTATATTGAATTTTATAATATGGAGCGAGTTCCACTTAGCATGTGATTGCGTATTCCAGCATAAAAAACCATGCATATTAAAATTGATGCATGGCTTAAATATTTTATTTATTTACCTGTCTGCTTGACAGGGGGCAGTTCAAAAATTGGAAAACCCCTTATGAGGTATTTTTAATGAATCGTTGCACTTAATTAGACAATTGAAGATACAAAAAGAAAGGGTTGGAACCATTTGTCCCAACCCCTTCAATTTGAAATGGCTATATCGCATTATTCATGCGCTATGCTTATTCTTTGATTTTATTAAAATCGCTTCTCAATAAACGTGCGTTGATGGCACAGATTACAGTTGAGAATGACATGATAACAGCAGACAAGGCTGGGCCAAGAACAATACCGATACCAGCAAGAGCACCTGCGGCCAACGGAATAGCGATTACGTTATAACCAGCACCCCACATAAGGTTTTGGTTAATTTTACGTTTGGTTGCGCGAGATAGATTCAAGATATTCAATACATCATGGATATTTGAATCGACCAAAATGACATCCCCTGTTTCACGGGCAACATCTGTACCTGCACCAATAGCGATCCCTAAATCAGCTTGTGCCAAGCTGGTGCATCATTCACACCATCTCCGACCATGGCTACTTTTGCGCCATCTGCTTGCAATTCTTTAATTAAAGACGCTTTTTCTTCAGATAAGACTTCTGCATATATACCATCTAGCTTCAAGGCGTCACCAACTGTTTGCGCAACGTGTTTATTATCACCAGTGATCATGATAACTTTGATACCTTTAGCTTGTAATTTAGCTACGACATCCTTGGCTTCGTCGCGGACCATATCTGACACTGCAATCGACCCGATTAGTTGCTTGTCATAGATGACAAACACTACGGTTCTACCCTTAGCTGCACTTGTATCGTATGCTGCTTCATCAAAGGTATAACCAGCATCGCGTGTCGCTTGTGGACTTAAAATTTGAATATCCTTGCCGTCTACTTTCCCTTCAAGTCCTTTACCTGTCAAGTTGTGGTAATCCGCAACATCAAGGACAGGTAATTGGCGACTTTCCGCTTCTTTGACAATCCCTTGCGCAATAGGATGTTCCGATTGACGCTCGATTGCATAGGCAATTTGTAGCACTTGATCCTCAGTGAATTGATTATTGAAAATACTTACTTCATCAACACCGAAGGCGCCTTTTGTAAGGGTACCTGTCTTATCAAATACAATTTTATTAATTTTATATGCATCTTCAAAAGCGATACGGTTTTGGATGAATAATCCAGATTCAGCCGCTAATGAAGTTGATTCAGCGTTTACTAATGGTACCGCCAAACCAAGCGCATGCGGACAAGCGATAACGAAGGTTGCCACCATGAATTGCAAGCCGACAAGGTAACCATCAAGTGAGTTCCATATGAAGAAGGCGATTAAACCAACTGCCAAAGCGATGTAGAATAGGTATTTTGCCCAGACATCAGCGATAGATTGCGCTTTTGATTTTTGGGCTTGGGCATCAGAAACCAAACGAATGATTTGTGATAAGTATGTTTCAGAACCCGTCTTGCTAACCGTTGCTTTTAAGACACCATCACCATTGATTGAACCACCAACGATATTGTCACCGTCAGTCTTCACGATTGGAACAGATTCACCGGTTAACATCGATTCATTTACTTCAGAATAACCTTCATATACTACTGCATCGATAGGTACTTTATCACCGGGGCGGATTAAAATGTTATCCCCTTTGCTTAATTGGTCTACTTTAATGGTCATGGTTGAGCCATCAGCGTGAATCATTTCCGCATCAGAAGGCAATAATTTTGCTAAAGATTCTACTGCGTTCCCGGCAGACATTTCAGCCTTCATTTCAATGTAGTGTCCAGCCAACATAATCAAAATTAATGTGGCTAACTCGAAGTAGTAGTTCATCCCTTCAATAAAGAAAGTAGTTAGAATACTATAGCCATAAGATGCCACGATTGCTAAGGAAATTAACATCATCATACCCGGAACACCTGATTTTAGTTCATGCCATGCATGTTCCAAGAAAGGTTTACCACCGTAGAAGAAGACGATTGTACCAAGCACAAACTCAAGCATTTGAATACCTGGGAAGTCAATATGATAGCCAAATAAATGCATGATCATTGGCGAAATAATGGTTAATGGAATGGTGAGAACGAGTACCACCCAAAAACGTTTCTTAAAATCTTCCATCATATGAGCACCATGACCGCCATGGCCACCGTGGCCACCGTGACTGCTATGGTCATGATGATCGTGTGCTGAATGGTCATGTCCTTCATGATTCATTTCTTCATGCGCTGAATGATCGTGATGACTGTGGTCCATTTCCTCGTGATTCATATGTTCATGTGCTGAGTGATCGTGATGACTATGATCCATGCCGGCGTGGTTAGCATGGTCATGTGCGGTAGATTTCGTATCTTTTGTCATGATAATATCCTCCCCAGATAAATTTCCCTTTATAAAACGAATTTTGTTTACGTTTGTAAACTAATTACATGCTTAGTATACATTTCACTATGATGAAATGCAAGTATGATAGCCAATTTTCCTGAAAATAACAGCCGAATCTCCTTGCTAAGAATGAGGTCACGTGATACCATATATAGGCTAAGAAAAACCCAGAACACAATATATAGTGTTTCATATGAATATAATGACAAAAGGAGCTTTTAAACATGGTAATGCTAACTGTTGGTGGAATGATTGGATTAGGTAAAACCACCATTACCAATATCATTAGAGATGAACTGGGTTTCACCCCATTTTATGAATCAGTAGATGACAATATTATGTTGCCCTATTTTTATAAGGCAACGCCTGAAGAACAACAATTGAAACGTTATCCATTCTTAACACAATTAGATTTCTTAAATAGCCGTTTCAAAACAATCAAACAAGCATCACGTCAACCAATGACTGTTCTTGACCGTTCAATTTTTGAAGACTGGTATTTTGCCCGTGTTAACACTGATATCGGTCGCATTAGCGAAGAAGAATTTTCAATCTACGAAAACCTTTCAAAAAATATGATGGAAGAATTGGCTGAATTGCCAAGAAAACATCCTGACTTGATGATCTACTTACATGGTTCATTTGACACTGTAATGACACGTATTGAAAGTCGTGGCCGTGATTTTGAACAGGGTGATGAACTAACAGCTTACTACCACCGTCTTTGGGCTGGATATGACAACTGGGTGAAAAATCAATATACCCAATCAAATGTCTTATACATCGACATGGATAAATATGACTTAGTCAAATACCCTGAGCACAAAGCAGAAATCGTTACTTTATTAAGAGACTACCTAGTTACCAATGAAATCGTGGACGTTGACGCTTTAAAACAAACTGTTTAATACCCAATCATATGCCAACTTGCTAAGGAGACTTGCCTCATGGACCTAGAAACAAAACGACAACGTATACAAGAATTTGCAAAAGCACGTATGGATTTTGACCCGACAGGCCATGACTTTTGGCATGCAAATCGTGTCTCTCAATTAGCACAAAAACTCTATATTGCGGATTTCGGTAATGACAATGTAGACGCCCTAATGATAATCGAAGCTGCTGCTTATCTACATGACACAATCGACGATAAGTTGGTATCTGATATTATCTTTAGCCAAATGGAAGTAGAAAAATTACTAGAAGAGCTTGAATTTTCAACGGAAGCCCGTGAAAATATCATGTTTACCATCCAACACATGTCCTATTCTAAGAATTTGACCAACCAATATGACCTTTCAATTGAGGGACAATATGTCCAAGATGCAGATCGTATCGATGCACTTGGTGCTATCGGCATTGCTAGAACCTTTGCCTATGGTGGACATGCCAACAATGAAATCTACAATCCTAATATTCCTGTTATTGATTTAAAGAGTAAAGAAGATTACCGCAACCATCCAACAACCGCGATTAATCATTTTCACGAGAAATTATTAAAACTTGAATTGACCATGAATACCGAAGCTGGTACCAAGATTGCCCATGAACGTACTGAATTTATGCGTCAATTCTTAGCCGAATTTATGGCGGAATGGCAAGGCGAAATTTAGTCCCCAACCCAATCAAAAGTATAGTAGAATGTATTTAGATACATATTTTTGAATTTGAGAAAGAGGTTATATCATTGGATAAACGTAAAGATGCAGTTGCAAACACAAAATTATATTTAGCTACACCTTTCTTCAACCCTGACCAAAAACGACGTGTAGAAGAGGCTACAAAAGCCTTAAATAGCAACCCAACAGTTGGTGTTGTTCACTTCCCATTTGATTTCCAATATAAAGATGCTTCTTTTGAAAGCGATCCAAAAGGTGTCTTTGGCTCATTTGAATGGCAAATCGCAACTTACCAAAATGACCTATCAGCAATGAACACTGCTGATGCCGGTGTTTTCTTATACGACTTAGAAAACGTTGATGACGGTACTGCATTTGAAGTTGGTTTCATGCGTGCAATGCATAAACCTGCTATCGTTGTATTATTAAGTGAAAATGGCTTTGACGATGTTGAGTTAAACTTGATGATTGCACAAGGTGGTACATACTTTATGACAGACATCCAAGAATTAGCAACTTACGACTTCAACCATTTCCCAACAAATCCAGTGCCACCAATCAAAGTATTCTAATTCATGCTAAATAAACCAGGTTCACCCAGTAGTTGATGAGGTGCACCTGGTTTTTCTTTGATGAAGCATATGAAAAGGACAAGCTCGCTCAAATTCGCGTTGGCTTGTCCTTTTTGCTCATATCTTATTCGCCTAATCTTCTAGTTTAACGATCCAACCTTCTGGTGCCTCTACGTCACCATATTGGATACCCACTAATTCATCATATAAACGTTTGGTTACAGGACCAACCTCTGTTTCAGAGTAGAATACGTGTTTGTTACCGTTATGGGTAATTGAACCTACTGGAGAGATGACAGCTGCCGTACCACATGCCCCTGCTTCGCTGAAGCGGTCTAAATCGTCGATATATACGTCGCCCTCTTCTACTTCTAAACCTAAGCGGTGTTCTGCCAACCATAATAATGAATATTTTGTGATTGATGGCAGGATTGATGGTGATTTTGGTGTCACAAATTTATTGGTTTCTTTCTCGATACCAAAGAAGTTTGCTGCACCCACCTCTTCAATTTTTGTATGCGTTGCAGGGTCAAGATATACTACGTCTGAATATCCAGCTTCTTTAGCCTCTTCGCCTGGTTTCAATGAACCAGCATAGTTCCCACCAACTTTAGCGGCACCTGTACCTTGTGGCGCTGCTCGATCATATTTTGAAGTTGTGAAGGCTGTCGGTGCCATGCCACCTTTAAAGTAAGGGCCAACCGGCATTGCAAAAATCGTGAAGATATACTCAGATGCGGCATGTACACCAATATTATCACCCACACCGATTAAGGTTGGACGTAGGTATAAAGTTGCACCAGTGCCATATGGAGGTACATAGTCCGCATTGGCTTTGACAACTTCTTTCACTGCATGGATAAAGTCATCTACAGGAATTTCCGGCATCAATAAACGTTCCGCAGAAGCAATTAAACGTTTGGCATTTTGATCTGGACGGAAAATTTGAATTGTACCATCTTTTGCACGGTAGGCTTTCAAGCCTTCAAAAGCCCCTTGTCCGTAATGTAAAATAGGTGCACCTTCCGCAATTTGGATAGTATTTTCAGTTTCTAAGCCTTCTTTATACCATTCGCCATCTTTCCAATAAGCGCGCCAACGGTATGGTAAATTCATATAGCTGAAACCTAATTCTTCCCAATTGATATCTACTGCCATGTTAAAACTTCCTCTCTATAATAAATCAAATTTTATAATAAAAATGAAATCATTAACGGCTTAGGCCACATTTCGATCATTCAACAAAATTGCCGTTATGTAATTCATCGGTTTGACAATCATTTTACCACTCTTTATGAGAAATTTGCATCATTTTTCAAATAAAATGAGAATTATTCTAATTTTAATCAAAAATAACCGCATTGCCAACATAGACAAATACGGTTATGCAATCTATTCACATTTTTCTTATAGCCAATTCGCGATGATTGGCACGATGACGGCAACAATAATACCCGATATAACCATGGCAATACTTGATGCAGCACCTTGTAATTCATTTTTCTTCATCGATTCACCCGTACCCATAGCATGACTAGATGAACCTAGTCCTAATCCACGGGCAAAATAGGAATCAATCTTCAATAATTTGAATACCCATTCGTTGATGACAACACCAAAGATACCTGTTAATACAACAGAACCAACCATGATAGGCGTCAACCCACCAATAATTTCAGTTACGTCAATAGCGATGGCAGTGGTAACGGATTTCGCTAATACTGAGCGTAGCACGACTTCATCCATGTTAAAGATTTTAGCGATGAATATGATACTTGCAAGTCCAACAACCATTGCCACGACAACCGTAGTAAAAATGGTTGAAAAGTTTTCTTTCAAAATACGTCGTTGTTTATAAATTGGAATAGCCAGGGAAATTGTCGCTGGTGTTAGTAAATAGCCAATGAATTTCGCACTTTCTTGATAAGTAGGCACATCCGTTTTTGTGAACACTAATAGGGCAATCATTAGAATAACCGCAATCAATAAGGGGTTTGCAAGCGAAGAGTTCAACTTCTTATTTACCCATAATGCAACCATATACACCAATAAAGTGAGCACTAAACCAAATGAAGGATATAAAGCAAATAAACTAGTCATTGTCACGGCCTCCTTCTTTATTGCCATCTTTTCGATTTTGTAAGAATTGCGCAACCAAACCACCAACACCCATGACAAGAACAGTTGGTACAAGGATGATGACGATCCACGGAATTAAATTCGGTTGTAAGCTAGGCCATGATGTGATAAAACCAGCACTTGGCACAACGAACATCATTGGCATGATGATCATCAACCATTCACCTGCATCTTCAACGTCCTCTAATTGAATCACCCCAAATAACAAGCCGAAAAACAAGATGAGCATGCCGTAGATGGACGCTGGTAGTGATAAGGGTAGTACGTTTGCTAATATTTCAGCAATCAATGTAATGGTCAAAATGACAAACGCTTGTTTCAAATATTTCAAAATTCTCTCTCCATTCCCTATGACCGGGCTAATATTACAACATATTAGCCTTGCGATGATGCATCAATAAATTCGCATATTCATTCTTGATGGCTAGAAAATTATCTTCCAATACCCACTCGTACATTTTATTGCCGTACATCAATAATTGTTGTTCCGCAATTGCACGCCCGTCATGTTTGATTGTTAAATAATGGTGTACATAGGCTGTGGCCGTCTCCACATCAAGATTAAAGTAATCCACCATGGTGCGTGCGATATCTTGCACTTGGTTTTGGTTCAAATCGATATGAAATGCTTGATTGCGAGCACCAACAAATCCCAATAAAAGGCCCGCATTCATAAATATCTCTGTAGTAGATAACTGATCTGTGTCTTGCACATGCATTAAGTCCAATAGCTTTAACATGTCGACTTGCTCCGCACTCATTTGTAAAACTTCGTGCTCAAAACCTTTTGCCTCTTCTTGAGCGGCAAGGAGCTCAAAATGATTTTGAAAAGCCTTTGTTTCGAAGGGTAAATCCTTGGCGTTCACTGCAGGCAATACCCTTTCAAAAGTATCGTTGTAAACAAAATATTTGTT
The DNA here is from genome assembly GCF_002252085.1 of Aerococcus sp. 1KP-2016. GTDB lineage: Bacteria > Bacillota > Bacilli > Lactobacillales > Aerococcaceae > Aerococcus. Next base: position 18,239 of record NZ_NEEY01000027.1, on the reverse strand, counting down.
GCCATCTTTACTCGCTAGCTGAAAATCTGCGCCTTCAGGATACCAATAAATACTCGCAACAATTGGTTCTAATTCAGCAATTTTATTAATATCAACTAATAAAATGCTCTTCCCGTCCATAATCTCCGTTTGCGTGTCAGTCGCAGCAAAGAAACGCCAACCACTGTCACTTGGCATTAAACTTTTTTCTCGAAATGCCCACAACAAAGGTTGTTTACCTTCTAAAAGTGCCGCTGAAGCTAAACAATTACCGCCGTTTGAAATCAATTCCTTGGTCATATTTGTCCTCCGGTTGTTCATTTTCATCTAAAAATTATTAAATATATAATGTATATACTACTTTAGCATAATTTTAACGAAATAATGTTACAAATTGTTTTTTAAAATTGTACGAATTAACTGATTGAATTGCGTTGCTTGGTCGTCCATTGGCGTATGCCCAGCATCTGGTATTTCATAATAGGCTTTATCCGGTGCATCAATGTCTTCTATTAACTGACGCGCCTGGCTTGCTGGTACCTGGATATCGTTTGCCCCACTTATTAAATAGAATGGCATTTCAAAACTTGTACCTTCTGCATAGAAATCACTTTTTAAGAGTTGGCGGTACAAGCGTTGGTTCAATAACAAGCGGTCTAATGTGGCCTGATCAGACGCACTTAAATTAGTTGCCTGACCCGAAAACAGTAAGGGAAGGTATTGGACAAAATCAGCTGCATTATAGCCTAATTCAGTTTGCACACTGCGTAAGAGGGCTGCATCATAGGCAACCTCTATAAAATTCTCTTGATTAGGATAAGCCGCATCGATTTCACTCAATTGATCGACTAAATCGCTCCTACCTGCAGCTTCAGCGCGTGTTTTGGTTTCAGCAAGCGCCACTTGCTCATCTTCTGCTGATGTCACAACCTGACCCACACCTATATATACGGATACATCATCCGGATGCGTTCTAGCATAGGTAGCGCCCAGGGCAGAACCCCATGAGTGCCCGATGATGGCCACCTTATCTACGCCATAACGTGTCTTAGCGTAGGTCACCAAGTCTTCTAGAGAGGTAATGAGATTATCCATACTAGGCTCTAGTGTTGGATTTTCACTAAAGGTGTGTCCCGCCCCAATTTGATCCCAGAAGAGGATATTGGCATCTCCTACCAACCCCGCCATATTATCCGCCGAATTCGTATAAGAAAAACCTGGCCCGCCATGTAAAAAAATGGCCACTGGCAAATCTTCCCCCTGACCAACTTCATAAACATACTGCGCCACATCATTTAATCGTAATAAATGGCTTTCTTGAATGCCACTTGCACCCTTATCAATGGTTGTCACGCTAGGTAGGTCACTGGTTTTTGCTTGAAAAGTAGCTAAGGCAGGATCATCTGCCGCTAAAATTGTCTGTGTTTGCGATTGTAGTGTTGTTGTTGTCGAAGCTACTTGGGCAGTTGAACTCGCTGAACTAGTCGGTGAATTAACACTATTCGCCTGTTCTGTTTTCTGGTTAGCAGTGGTAGCTTGACCACACCCTGCCAGTAAAGCAAGGGCCGTTCCAAATAGATACATTCCTTGTTTTAGGCGCATTTCAATGTGGACCTCCTTCATTTCAGTTCGAAGTTTCGTTTATTTCTTAGGTTTTCGTTTATTCGTCGTTGGTAAGACGCGGTAATTTTTACGGACAAATTTAGGGAACTTTTGTCGGTTCCAAATATGAATGACCGTATCCGCTGTATATACAGCAAGGGCAATTGCTAAGGCCGTAAAAAGGGTTAGTCCTAGTTCATTCATCCCTTTCGCTGAATCACCTTGTATAAAGGCCAAAGCCGTTCGGTACATCCCACCTCCAGGAACAAATAAAAAGAATGCTGGAATAAAGAAGATGGTGACCGGTTCTTTAAAAATACGCGCGAAGATGTGCGACAAAATTGCAATAACTAATGAACCAAAATAAGTAGTTAACAGCATAGATAAACCTAAGAATTCCATGCCTAGCATATAGGCACCCCAACCTGCGATATTAATAATAGGGGTCCAATAAAGTACTTTTCGAGGTGCTTCTAACGTTAATGAGGCAAATACCCCCACCCAATATGCACCAAATAATTGTAAGATTATTTCCACTACATCAAACCTCCAATAATCACTAAACCAAGCGCTGCACCAATGGCTATCATCAAAGCATTCAGAAATGCTTCCACAGCACGAGAGGCCCCGGCTAAATAGTCCTCATGGAAAATGTCGCGTAAAGAATTGGTAATCGCCGTCCCAGGAACCATGGGCATCAAGGTCGATACAATAACAATATTCGTATCCACATCCCATTGTAGCCATTCTTTCATTAGATAGGCCGCAACAGTTACCACTAGCGCTTGCACGATATTGGAGAAACCTTCACTAATATAATACCGATCTACAACACGATACATTAAGGCCAAAATTAAACCATTTATCGTAGCAACGATGAATTCATCCGCACTACCACCAAATAAGAAGGAAAAGGCTGACGCTAAACCAACAATTCCTATCGATACCTGTAACTTGGAATACTGCGGTCCTTTTGAACGTACCTCTTGTAATCGTTCATAAGCTTGGTCGATACTGATTTTACCAGCTGTTAAATCGCGAGAAATATAGTTAACCAAGGTGATTTTGTTTAAGTTGTTTGAGCGACGGGTAATCCGTGTAATACCCGTAAATCCAGAACCTTCAAATGATGGGTCATCTAAGGTGATATAGAGTCCTGTTGATAGGGAAATTGCAACGGCATAGGCTGCATTTGATGTAGTTAAAATACGGTTCATTGTATCTTCCACACGATATGATTCAGCATTACTCTCCGTCATAATTTTGCCCGCTAACAAGGCCGTCTCCATAATTTTTTTATTTACATCTGCCATTAAACCCCATCCTTTCGCGTAATCACGGCTATTGTAACATATGCTCGCCCTCAATGAAGGTGCATCTTGTATAGAAATTGATTTTCTTTTTACATGGGCTTCTCATCCACCAAAGTAAAAATTTGTGCTATAATTGCACCCGACTACACAGACGAAGGAGCATCACCTCATGATAACAATGGCAGGAATGATTGGTGTCGGAAAAACCACCTACACCAACTATATGGCAGAAATGTTTAACGCAGAACCCCTATTCGAAGAAGTTTCAGAAAATCCAATTTTGGATGCTTACTATAGCGAACCAACAAAATATGCCTTCTCATTACAAATTTACTTTTTAAATCAACGTATCAAGAGTATCAAACGTGGTATGCGTCTAGATCGCGCTATCCTAGACCGCTCAATTTACGAAGATGCCCTATTTACGCAAGTGAATAACATGAACGGGAATATTTCAGATGTTGAATGGAACTTATACCAAGATTTATTGGCCAATATGATGGACGACATTCGCATCATCTCTGAAAATACCAACCAACAACCTGAATTATTAGTATACCTAACAGGGCCTTTTGACATGATTTTAGAAAAAATCAAACGCCGCGGTCGTTCATACGAGCAAGTAGACGGTCGACCAGATTTGTTAGCTTACTACCAACAACTATATACCTGTATGGTGAATGGTACGAAAGCTACGATAAGAGCGCAAAAATGTCGATTGATGTTAGTCAATACGACATCATCGATTCTGAAAGTGATCGCCAAATGGTTGCTAAATTAATTCAGGACACCTACGATCAATTACTGATTACTGCCCAAATTTAGGGGAACAGCCGTATAAAGAAAGCAGCATCCGGAAATAACCGATTCCTAGATGCTGCTTTTTTTGTATAATGTTCTTAAACATTGCATTATTAAACATGTGAAAAAATATCTATAAGCGGAACATCTATAAAAATTGCATTTTTAACATTTTCAATTTTATGTTTTTTGTAATAATTGTGATTTATTTATTAAATTCTTATTCTCCTTTTATCTGAATTTTGATATGATAAGCCTATATTCATGATGAACTGTGCCTAAACAAAGGAGACAATTATGACAATAGAAAAGAATGCAAAACCAAATATTATTGATAACGCTATCAATGGCTTGCGTGATATTTTTGTCCCTAATTTAATCGCCTTGATGGCTGCTGGTATCTTACAAGGTATTCTGATTATCTTACAAACAACAGGTATTGTGCCTGCCGATCAAGCAGAGGATTTCATTCTATCCAATATTTCTAATGCTATCTTCTACTTTTTGCCAGTATTACTTGCCTACTCATCAGCAGAAGTATTTAAAACGAATAAGGTATTAGCCGCTTCCGTTGCCCTTTTCCTATTGCATCCGGACGTCGTTGCTACAATGGGTAATCCTATACCTGGTGCCGATTTCTTTGGAATTCCCCTAGTAAATACAGGTACCTATAACAATAGTGTTATTCCGATAATTCTAATTATCTAGGCTCAAAGTTATATAGAAAAAGCCTGCAAAGAATTTATTCCCGAAATCGTGCGAGGTATTCTATTACCCGTCATTGTCTTAACTTTAACGGCCATTTTAGGCGTACTCATCATTGGTCCACTTGGCAATTTATTAGGGGATCTATTAGGTAGTACCATTGCCGCAATCAATAACTTTGCACGATCGTCAACCAATAATCACGGAGGTTTCCATTGAAAACATTCATTAGAAACGCTTGGGTATTAACCATGGATGAGCAAATGACCGAATATCATCCTGGTTACCTACTCATCGAAAATGACAAAATTGCGGAGATAGGACCTGATGAAGGTCCTTCTCTTCATTTAAAGGACCTATTACATTCGGCAGACCAAGTCATTGATGCGGAGGATGGTATCCTCATCCCTGGCTTCATCAATACGCATACACACGTTGGCATGATTCCCTTCAGAAGTCTCGGTGATGACATGAAAGATCGCCTGCGGAAGCTCTTGTTTCCATTAGAAGCTGACATATCTGAAGACCTTGTTCGCGCCAGTGCGCAATATGCCATGGCTGAGATGCTCTTAGCAGGTATTACAACCTTTTCTGACATGTACTACTTTGAAGATGCTATCGCTGACGAAGCAGATGCCATGGGGGTTCGTGCCCTCTTAGGTGAAACCGTCATTGGCCAAGAAACCCCAGATGGTGATGGTCATGCCTATTATGGTTTGAAAATGGCGCCAGCTTTTATCAAAAAATGGCAAGGACATCCCTTGATTCAACCAATGCTTGCCCCACATGCGCCCAATACCAATTCCAAAGAGAGCCTACAAGCCGTCACAAAAATGGCCCTTGAGTATGATGTACCCGTCATGATCCATGTAAGTGAAATGGATTATGAAATGGCCGAATTTCAAGACAAATATGGGCAAACACCCATTGAATACCTAGCTGATATAAATTTTTTTGATGCAAAAATCATTGCAACCCACTGCATTCACGCAAAAAATAAAGACTTCGACATTCTACATAAGCATGGCGTCGGCGTTGCACATTGTATCGTTGCGAACACGAAAGCAGCCAAAGGGGTTGCTCCAATCAAAGATATGCTAACCGCAAATGTGCCGGTTGGACTAGGTACAGATGGTCCTTCAAGTGGTAACCGGTTAGATTTATTCACTCAGATGCGGACATTTGCCTATGCCAAAAAAACCTACAATCAAGATCGTTCAATCTTTCCAGCAAAAACCATTGTCAATTTAGCAACACGCGGTGGTGCTAACGTCCTTGGTTTATCAGATAAGGTAGGTCAACTTATAATCGGTTATCAAGCAGACATTACCTTAATCGAACGCAAGTCTTTGAATATGCACCCAATATTCGATCCCTATTCAGCCCTTGTATACTCAGCGGAAGCCAGCAACGTAGAAGCTGTTTGGGTTGCCGGCCAACAACTCGTGGCACATAAACAACTTACTCGCTTCAGCGAAGCAGCCATTAGCCAACGCCTACAAGCTCAAATGGCACCCTTTAACGCCAAAGTCGCTGAAATTTTAAGACAAGAATAAACAAAAGCCCCAAAAGGTTGAAATACCATCCTTTTGGGGCTTTAACTTTTTATATTATGGACCGACAGGGGCTCGAACCCTGGACCCACGGATTAAGAGTCCGTTGCTCTACCAACTGAGCTATCAGTCCATTTGTGGATAAATATCATCTACAATAGTATAATTCTACACCCAGATAGCAATAAATTCAAGAGATTGCCTAAAAAAATTATAAAAACCAGCTCATCTCTATCAAATAGAGACAATCTGGCTAATCATTAGGCTTAAGCTTTTGGCTTAAATCCTTTTAATCTTAACGCATTTAATAGAACAGATACAGAGGATAAACTCATCGCTGCACCAGCTAACATGGGATTTAATAGAGGTCCCCCAAATAGATATAAAATACCCATGGCCACTGGGATACCAACTATATTATAGGCAAAAGCCCAGAATAGATTTTCTTTGATGTTCTTAATAGTTGCACGGCTTAATTCAATGGCTGTCGGCACATCCATTAAATCACTTCTCATCAACACAATATCCGCAGATTCGATTGCAACATCTGTTCCTGAGCCAATGGCAATACCCACATTGGCTTGCGCTAATGCAGGGGCATCATTAATACCATCACCAACCATAGCCACATGGCGACCCTCATTTTGTAATTTCTTCACTTCGTTCGCTTTGTCTTCAGGCAAGACTTCACTAAGTACGCGGTCAATGCCCACTTGTTTAGCAATAGCATCAGCCGTTCCCTTATTATCACCAGTAATCATAGTAACTTCAATGCCCATGTGATGCAATTTTTCAATGGCTGCGATCGAACTTTTTTTGACTGTATCGGCAACAGCGATTAAACCAATTAATTGACCATCGGCGGCCACAAACATGGGCGCTTTACCTTCAGAAGCTAATTGGTCAGATTGGACTTGGGCATCCAATAAATCAATATCTTTTGTTGTCATTAATTTTTGATTTCCTAACAAAACTGTATGCCCAGCTACACTTACTTGAATACCATGACCTGGAAAAGCTTGGAATCCTTCTGTTTTATCCAAAGTGATTTGGCGATTACTTGCCTCTTCAACAATAGCTTCACCTAAAGGATGTTCAGAATTACTTTCAGCAGATGCAGCAAGCCATAATAGGTCTGATTCCTCTATCTCGTTAAAGGGAATCGAATCTGTGACAACCGGCTTGCCTTCAGTGATTGTACCTGTCTTATCGAATACAATCGTTTGCACCTTTTGTGCCTCTTCTAATGCATCTCCACTTTTAATCAGCACACCATTTTCAGCACCCTTACCTGTGCCGACCATAATAGCTGTCGGTGTTGCAAGCCCCAATGCACAGGGACAAGCAATTACGAGAACGGCAATTGTGATAGACAAGGCAAAAATCCAAGATTCTTGCCCCAAGAAAAACCATAATAATCCAGCTAATACCGCTAGTCCCATTACGATGGGCACAAAAATGCCAGAAATTTCATCCGCCAACTTGGCAATTGGAGCTTTTGACCCTTGCGCATCTTCTACTAACTTGATGATTTGCGCTAGTGTCGTATCTTGGCCAACTTTGGTTGCTTTAAATCGGAAGGAGCCATTTTTATTCATACTTGCCCCAACAACCTCACCGCCGACAGTCTTTTCAACGGGCATACTTTCACCCGTAATCATTGATTCATCGACTGAAGAATAACCTTCAATAATTTCGCCATCTACTGGGATTTTGTCTCCTGGCCGCACAACCACCACATCATTAGCCACAACATCTTCAATGGCTATCGTAATTTCTTGATCATTTCGGATAACACGTGCTGTCTTAGGTGCTAAATCTATTAATTTCTTAATTGCTTCAGATGTTTTCCCCTTAGAAAAAGCCTCGAGGTATTTGCCTAATGTAATTAAAGTGAGAATAACAGCAGCAGATTCAAAGTATAATTCAGGATGACCGCCATGAACCATTACTTGACCACTCGCCAATAGTATCGTCATCACAATCCCTTGTAAAATTGCTGCTGAAGTCCCTATCGCAATCAAAGAATCCATATTCGGATGTCCCTTGAATAAAGCTTTAAACCCAGTCTTATAAAATGAACGACCAAGATACATGACAGGTAAGGTCAACACTAATTGCGTTAACGCGTAAGCAATCGTATGCGCTACCGGATCAATCACACTAGGCAAAGGGAGTCCTACCATTGACCCCATTGAAATATATAATAATGGCAGGGTAAAAATAGCAGACCAGACAAAACGATGCCATAAATCTTTGATATGTATTGCATGTCTTTCTGCTTGCGTTGGTCCCTCAACAACTGCTGTTTGTAATGAAGCTTTATAACCAGTATCCTCAACCGTATCGACAATTCTTGCTTCACTCACGACACGATCATCATATGAAACAAGCATCTTTTCGGTAGCTAAATTCACCGATAATTCCTGAATACCATCTAACTTACCTACACTTCGCTCTACAGCCTTCACACAGGACGCACAAGTCATCCCTTCAATATTATACGTTTCTTGAGCCATGATGACGTCCTCCCTATTGAACTTATTAGCGTGCTTGTGCAGTATAACCAGCTTCAGCAACAGCCGCTTCAATTGCAGCAGCATCTACTTTACTTTCGTCAAAATCTACGATTAAAAGTTTATCCGCTAATTCAACATTTGCAGATTGGATACCATCTAAACCATTTACTTCTTTTTCAATACGCGCTTTGCAGTGGGCGCATGACATATCTGGAACTGTATAACTTGTTGTACTCATAATTTATAACCCCTTTTATTCGTTTACGTTTGTAATTTGTTTCTATTCATAATATATCCCTACTGATTACACTTGTCAACGAAAATTCAACAAGTTTGACAATTTTTACACAAAAAAGGACCCCTTTCAGGATCCTTTCAATATCAAATCAAGCTAAGCTAATTAGCTATTCCAGATATCTTCTAAAATATTTGTTTGATTACGGTCTGGACCAACAGAGAATGTTGCAATATTGACACCAACTAATTCCCCAACACGCTCAACATAACGACGTGCATTATCAGGTAATTCTTCAAGTGTCTTACATGCTGTAATATCTTCAGACCAACCAGGTAATTCTTCATAAACAGGTGTACATTCAGCTAATTGATTCAAGCTTGCTGGGTAGTAATCAATACGAGTACCGTCAGCTTTTTCATAAGCTACACAGATTTTCACTGTTTCAAGACCTGATAACACGTCAATTGAGTTCAATGACAAATCAGTTAGACCTGAAATACGTTTTGAGTGACGCATTACGACAGAGTCAAACCAACCAACACGACGTGGGCGGCCAGTAGTTGTACCATATTCACGACCAACTTCACGAATTTGATCGCCAACTTCATCAAATAATTCTGTTGGGAATGCACCTTCACCTACACGAGAAGTATAAGCTTTGGCAACACCTACAACTTTAGAAATTTGAGTTGGTCCAACACCTGTACCAACAGTAGCCCCACCAGAAACAGGGTTTGAAGAAGTTACGAATGGATAAGTACCTTGATCAATATCTAATAGGTTACCTTGCGCACCTTCAAATAGGACATTTTCACCACGATCTAAGTATTCGTTGATGATAACAGACGTATCTGCAACAAATTCTTTGATTTCTTGGCCATAAGCATAATATTCTTCTAAAATTTCGTCATAATTTAAGGCTTCGCCACCATAAATTTTAGTAATAACGTCATTTTTGTAAGTCATATTTTCTTTTAACTTAGCTGCGAATGTATCTCTTTCAAGTAAATCACATATACGAATACCGCTTCGAGAAGCCTTATCTGTATATGCTGGACCAATACCCTTGATAGTTGTACCAATTTTGTCGTCGCCTTTTGCTTCTTCTTGCAAACGGTCTAACTCAATATGATAAGGCAAAATCACGTGTGCACGGTCTGAAATACGTAAACCGCTCACATCGATACCGTGATCTTTCAAGTAATTTAATTCTTTAATCAAAGCCTTAGGATTTACAACCACACCGTTACCAATAACAGATAGCTTCTCAGATGAGAAAATACCTGAAGGAATCAAGTGTAAAGCATACTTAGTGCCATCGAATTGAATCGTATGACCTGCATTATCTCCACCTTGATAACGCACAATCACAGATGCATCTTTCGCTAGGAAATCGGTAATCTTACCTTTCCCTTCGTCTCCCCACTGAGTACCTACTACGACTATTCCTGACATATATAATTTTCCTCTCTTTAATTAAACATACCATCATCAGTTCTAAAGCTCACCGATGAAAATTTGTTAAATTCTTTTGTAAAAATAAGTTTCACTGTACCACGAGCACCAGACCGGTTCTTTTCGATAATTACTTCAACAATGTTATCTTCAAGTCTCGGTTCTTCACTTTCATCACTGCCACCTTCACCACGTTCATAGTAATCATCACGATAAAGGAAAGCAACAATATCCGCATCCTGTTCAATAGACCCAGACTCACGAATATCAGACAACACAGGTCGTTTATCCTGACGTTGTTCCACACCACGAGATAACTGCGACAAAGCAATTACAGGTACATGTAATTCCTTCGCAATTTTTTTCAATTGACGTGAAATTTCAGAAACTTCTTGTTGTCTATTTTCATTTCTTTTACCAGACCCTTCAATTAATTGAAGGTAATCTATAACAATTAGATCTAGTTGTCCCCGTTCTTTAAGTAAACGTCTACTTTTAGATCTAATTTCGGTTACCCTAATGCCTGGCGTATCATCTATGTAGATATCCGCTTCCGATAAGGCACCTGACGCAACAATCAAATCAGACCACTCGTCATCGGTTAATTGCCCCGTCTTCAAATGACCCGCATTGATACTACCCTCAGCACAAATCATACGGTTTACTAATGATTCCGCACCCATCTCCAAACTAAAGACGGCTACAACCCCACCTTGCTTTGTAGCAACATTCTGTGCAATATTCAAAGCAAAGGCAGTCTTACCAACGGCAGGACGTGCAGCAAGAATAATCAATTCCTCGGGTTGTAACCCCGCAGTCATATGATCAAGGTCCGGATAGCCCGTAGGAATACCCGTCACCTCTTGGCCATTTCGAGACAAATCATCCAGATTCTGCATACTATCCAATACTACGTCTCGGATATGAATAAAACCATTTCGATTACGATTTTCAGCCACATTTAAGATGGCTTTTTCAGCCTCATCTAGGATAACAGAAACTGACTCTTCTTGCTCATAACTCTCGCGAGAAATTTTATTTGATGCTTGAATTAATTTTCTTAATAGGGATTTTTCTTCCACTATTTTGGCATAATACTCCGCATTAGCAGCAGTTGGTGTATCATTTGCCAGTTGGAAAATGTACTCATAACCGCCCACATTTTCGAGCATATGCATGTTATTTAACTTTTGTTGTACCGTTAATGCATCAATCGCCTCATCGTCCCGGCTCAATTCTTCCATAGCTTCAAAGATCAACTGGTTCGCACGACTATAAAAATCGTCAGCTGATAAATACTCGAGCACAGAAATAAACACATCGGAATCAAGTAAGATCGCACCAAGTACAGCTTGCTCGGCTTCAATACTTTGAGGCGGTGTTATGTTATCAAAATTTTCCGCCAAATCAGCACCTCCATTACCTACTCATTATACTAAAAATCTAGTCATAAATGGAATAAAATCGCCATCAAATGATAAAAGTCCTATCAACAAAAAATGAGCTCGGGTATTTAGTCCCAAGCTCCTCTTATTGCTATCAGAAATGTTTATTCTTCTACAATATGAACACGGATAGTTGCTTCTACTTCATGATGTAATTTAACCGGTACATTTGTAAAACCGAATGAACGAATTGGCTCATCTAAGTCCATTTTACGTTTATCTACTTTAATGTCATATTGTTTTAATAAAGCCGTCGCAATTTGTTTAGATGGTACTGAACCAAATAAACGACCATCCTCGCCACCTTTAGCCTTAATCGTTACAATTGTTTTTTCATCTTCAATTGTCGCCTTTAATTTTTTAGCTTCTTCAAGTTCTTCTTGTGCTAATTTTTCATTTGCCTTTTCTTGTCCACGTAAAGCAGAAACTGCACTTGAAGTAGCTTCTTCAGCTAAACCTTTTTTAATCAAGAAATTTTGTGCGTAACCATTTGGCACTTCTTTCACTTGACCTTTTTTACCTTGATTTTTAACATCTGCTAGAAAAATAACCTTCATGATTATTCGTCCTCCTCATTCTTTTCAATAATAACTGATTTTAACATGTCTACTGCTTCAGAAACAGTAACATCTGCGATTTGGGTAGCTGCATTTGATAAATGTCCTCCGCCCCCTAATTCTTCCATAGCTCGTTGAACGTTAATTGTGCCCAAGCTACGCGCTGAAATACCCACGCGTCCATCTTCTCTTAGATAGACAACAAATGATGCATCTACATTACGCATTGATAATAGCGTATCTGCTGCTTGCGCGGCTGTGACTGAATCATATACTTCATCATCTGTCCCATGTGCAATCCCCAGATTACCAGAAACCAATTCAACATTCTCAATTAATTGATTACGTTTCACATAGTCTGATAAATCTTCTTTAAGTAAGTTTTGAATCATATATGAGTCAGCCCCTACAGATTTCAAATAGCTTGCTGCATCAAACGTACGAGAACCCGTACGTAAAGAGAAGTTTCGTGTATCTACAATGATACCAGCTAACATTGCGGTTGCTTCAATCCGTTTAATTGGTTCGCCTTCTTGATTTTGATACTCAAAGAATTCTGTAATCAATTCACTAGTTGATGATGCATATGGTTCAATATACTCTAACATCACATTATCTGGAATTTCTTCACCTTTACGATGGTGATCAATAATAATAACAGGTCTATTAGAGGTGATCAAATCCGGTGCAATTGTAATTGATGGCTTATGCACGTCCACTAAGAATAATAGCGAATCAGATTGCATAAGTGTAGCAGCTTGCTCAGGTGTGATTAAAGAAGCTGCAATCACTTCATCCTTACGTAATTCTGCTAATAATCGCTCCGCATCATCATTAATTCGAGATTCATCAATAATGATGTAACACATTTGATTATTCATTTCAGCAATACGGCGAATACCCACACTCGCACCAATTGCATCCATATCCGGATAGTCATGTCCCATTACAAAGACCGAAGACGTATTCTTGATCATAGCTGCAATGGTATTGGCAATTTGACGCGAACGAACATGTGTCCGTTTTTCCATAGGATTTGTCTTACCACCATAGTAACGTGCCTTTTGATTTTTCGTACGAATAACAACTTGATCTCCACCACGACTTAACGCTAAGTCTAAGTTAGATTGTGCTTGATTAGAGATATCATCTACATCAATAACATCCTCTTTCTCTTGATAGGCAATACCCATTGAAATCGTAAGTGGTGCATTTGCTTTAGAAGTCTTTTCCCGGATATTATCTACAATAGCAAACTTGTTCTCTTCCATAAGCGTTAGTTGTCCATACGTAGATACTAACAAGAAATGATCATCATCCAAACGCTTCACATACGAATCATAATTCTTAGCCCATTTCGATAAATCGCTTGTCATTGAATTATCAATCGTTGATTTACGTCTATCGTTCATAGAAGATACCGTTTCATCATAATTATCAATAACGATATGAGCAATTACAATTCGGCTGGCATCTGCATTCTCAGCAATAATGCCATATTTAGTTGAATCAATGAAGTACATTGCATGTTCGGCACGTAAATAGGTCACTTCAAAATATGCATTCTTCCATTCAAATCGTTTTGATTTTAATGTCTTATCATCTTGAAACTCTTGATACAGGTCATGCAATTCCTCATCCAAATCACTAATATCTAAACCAATAATTTCTTTTTGATAGAAATACTTTTGTAAAAAGGGATTTACCCATTCAATTGTAGTAGCATTCTCATCAAATACAATAATACCAATCGGCATCTTTAATAAAATCTCACTTTGGACTGATTTTATTTGATTACCTAAACTTAAAATATAAGTATTTAAGGCATGAAGCATTTGGAAAGAAACAAATCCCAATAAACCAATTACCACAATGGTGATTATAATTGTAATAATCCCCAATTGTAGATTTCCCATTAAACTTATCCCTGCAACAATGATTAATAGTAAAATACCAATCACCAATGGCCAGATAATAATTGGTTGTAATAAGAAAGATGGAATTTTTGACTGCCAATTCTCTCTCTTCATAAATATTCTCCTTTAGGTCAATAATTAGACACTTTGACATTACCCATTTTAACACAATCTTTAAAAACTATCAGTTTTATGTATTGATTCTGGGTTTAGGAACATATGTTCTTTATAAATTGTTTCACGTGAACAATTTATAAAGATATTTTCACTAGAATGCATCATATTTAGATAAATAAGAAACAAATTACCTTATTTGTTTAAATAATTTTCTTTTAAACCTAATTTTTCATAATTTATGAAATCACTAACCCCACCAACATCCTACTGTTTTTTTTTACCCTCAATTAAATAAGCTTAGTCATCTAATTCTTTATATAAAGAAAAAGGCTTAATAACTGCTGCTATTTTGAAATTAATTTAAATTAAATCCTAGATATTAGAGAGGATCATTATTTATTATTCTGTTCCATCTATAAATGATTATATTGTTACTAACTCTAAAAATTACCTCAACGATTTCAGTCACCACTAACTCTCGATGATAGATAAACAAGCCTAGCATAGCATCATTATCCATCAACCTGAACCATAAATGTTCCTTAATCAACTTGTGAGATAAGGATAATTATCCTTATCTCATGTTTCACAGAATTTATTTGTTTTAAGAAATTTACATTTACCAGTTAACAATTATTCCTGTAAAAAACCAACAATTATATAAATAATGTTCACGTGAAACATTATGGTCTAGTACTAAGTTTATTATTTAAAAACAAAGAGGTTACCCAGTAGTTCCAGTTAGATACTTTTTAGCGAAAACCTCACCTACTTAATTACTAATTATCCTATATTCATGAACTTGAACTCAATTATATTTTCCAAAAAAACTAAATTACTGATATTAAAACACTATAATTAAACTGATTTGTAACTCAATTAGTTAATGTATCTGCTGGTACTGTGTGTTGTGGTGTAGTTGAAGCGTAGATATTTTTATCTACTTGCTTTCAAATATTAATATTAACAACGTTACACATATAACTAACTCTGAACTAATTATTATAAGAAATAAGTAAGTTAACGAATAATAATATGATATGTATGATTGCCTGCATGTAAACAAAGGTAAAGGTCCGTCTGACCTCGCCACGCGCTTATCAATGTTAATTCTTCAAATTCAACATTCAACTTTCATTATTTTTCTGATTATCGCATGAAATAAATTGAAAACTTCTTATTCGTCGCATATCCATCAAAGGTGTGGCTGTGTGTATACACATACAACCACAATAAATGAATTAAATACGTTCAAACAAAATGTTTCACGTGAAACATCTGAGTATAACAACTTGATTTAATTATTCTTCCAACGAAAATAAATCAGTATCGTTCCCAATCACATTCAGTAAGCTAGACATTTTATTAACACCAATCCTAATAACTAATGAACATATACTTATGTTATGTCGAAGCAATTATTTAAAAGCCACCGATATTTATTCTCATGAGACCACCGTCATCCATCTTTCTAGCAACAGACCCATGAACAAATTGAATGCGTGCGTGATATTACGATATATATTCATTCTAGTTAAGTAAATAACTATTATTTCACTATGAAATATAATTTTACGGCCTCATATCTTCAAAATTCTATAATAACGATAAATGATTGCGGAAAATATCTCCCCTGCACCAGGGCAATGTTTCACGTGAAACTTTCCTTTTAAAGTTCATTAAAACTTACGGGATTTGATAAATATATGTCTTGAAAAGAACCAAAAACTAAAAATTTTAGCAAAAACAATTCAAAAATGGTGTTAATATAGACAGACCATACAATATTGGTGATCAATAACAAACAATACAAAAAAGATATCAACCAAACCTCATTCATCACACACATAAACAATAACCAACAACTGATAATAAAACTGCAAAACTATACTTCAAACTTCTTTCTACCCACAAACCACTAAAAGGAAAGGAAACGTGTAAAGTAATCCTAAACAGATAGCGTAATAACAATTGAAATTTCCCAAGAAATGTATATAAGTTACTCGTCAATCACCTCTTAGGCCTTTATTTGCATTTTTGTTTCTAATTTTGCAGTAATGAACAAATAAACAACTATATATCTAACTACCTCATACATAATTTCCTTATATCGCAGGTAAAAGGGCATTTCCAGCTTAAATAGTAAATTTACAATCATGACACCTGCAATATCGTCGTTATACCTTCATACTTACTTACCTTATTTATTAAGTATCTATCCTTATATACATGAGATGAAAAAATATTTTCATCTTAGGGTCATTTCTGCTTTTCCCCTTACACCTATAGTATTCTTTATCTTATACCTATTTTTCGCAAATTTTCTTGGTTATTTCTCTAATCTATTCGTATCTGTACTACAACAATGACTACTGCCGAGTGTTACCTAATGTCACATCATTCGCATTTAGCTGCATTCATTTTATACTTTCTACACGAACTTCTTTCCTTGATAATAATCAACGTCCATTTCCACATGTGAATAAGTCAAACAAAGGCTATGTATTTTGCTCAAATCTGTTCTTTTGTCCCCAAGTACAAACGTCGAATATACGGTCTTTGTTAGGTTTTTTTACAACTTACACACATACTTATCCACAAACGTTTGTTTTCTTTTTTATGCTTACCTTTCAAGGACAAAAATCTATCTAGTTATTAAAATCAGATTATAAGATAACGGTTACACGAGCATAAACTTATGAATAAAATGTGAATAAAATGAATTATTTTTCATTTTTCACTTGAAATATATTATAAGTTGCGGTAAGGTTATTCAAATGCGAACATTAGAAAACGATTAGTTCCATATAATGTGATAAAATATAATATGAAAGAGGTGACCATATTGCTTTCTGAGCACCTATTGTCAATTAATCATTTAGCCACAGGCTTTCGTTTTGGAGATACCTACTACAATGCTGTGGATGATGTCTCTTTAACTTTAAATAAAAATGAAGTACTCGCTATTGTTGGAGAATCTGGATCTGGAAAAAGTACTTTGGCAACTTCTATTGTTGGGTTGCATGATAAAGGACATACTCAAATTTCAGGTGAAATCCTCTATAATGGGAGAAATTTAATTGAAAATACTGAAGCTGAATTTAACGCTAACCGAGGTAATGATATTGGTATGATTTTTCAGGATCCCTTGGGTTCTTTAAATCCTTTGATGACTGTTCAGGACCAAATTGCTGAAACGCTTTTATACCATTCAAATTTGAACCGCGAACAACGTTTAGCTCGAGTAGAAGAATTATTGAATCAGGTTCAAATTCCTAATCCTAAACGAGTCATGAAGCAATATCCACATGAACTATCCGGTGGTATGCGTCAACGAGTTGTCATCGCAATAGCTTTGGCAAATAAACCAGCAATTATCATTGCAGATGAACCGACAACGGCTCTGGATGTAACCGTTCAAGCTCAAATCTTGGATCTGATGACAGATATACAGGATGAAATTGGTTCAGGCATCTTATTAATTACCCATGATTTAGGGGTGGTGGCCCAAATGGCTGATAAGGTGGCGGTGATGTATGCGGGTGAAGTAATTGAGGTTGCCGATGTCTTTGAATTATTCAACAATCCAAAACATCCTTATACTCGTTCACTGCTCAATTCAGTGCCTCAGGGGATAGAGAATGAACAAGATGAATTGCATGTTATTCAAGGTACTGTTCCTTCATTACAAAACTTACCACGAACTGGTTGTCGTTTTGCAGATCGTATCCCTTGGATTGACGCAAGTGAACATGAGGAAAATCCTACCTTGCATGAAGTTGCACCAAATCATTTCGTGAGATGTACTTGCTGGGAACATTTCCATTTTCCTGAACAAGAAGATGTCGACGAATTTAAGGATGGTGTTGTCTAATGGAATTTATTGAAGTAAAAGATTTAAAGGTCCATTATTGAACCCCTACCAATAAACTGAACAAATAAAAAAGAACATTATACTGCCCACAAAAGATGATCCCGATAAGCAGTCGGGGTCATCTTTTTTAATTTTTTCTGATAACGATGATTGTTGTAAAATTCA
>NZ_NEEY01000026.1 GCF_002252085.1 Aerococcus sp. 1KP-2016 | reverse complement strand
TTTTTACTCAAAATGCCCACTCCCTTCTGTATAACGCAAATAAAGTATACCGAAAAATTGCATAAAAATAACCCGAAAACTAACAACACTCTTTTTTTGAGTGTTCAGTTTTCGGGTAGAGATTCAACTCCTTTTTATTATGGTTATTTTTATTGATTATCGTAAAGGAAAAAGGTGAAAGGTTTTTCTTTGTCCCCGTTTTGAAAAACTTCGTAAGGATGATTTTCATCTATTCTTATATGATTCACCTGACGCAAGCCTTTATGTTCATAAAAGGAATAGTCACAAGAGGTATCTGTAAATAGATAGTATTTGTCAACGCCTTGTTCAGTGAAGTATTCATTGGCTAGTCTAAATAGCCTTCCGCCTAAACCCAAACCTTGGAAATTAGGATCCACAATAAATAAGACTATACGGCCTTGATAGTTAACGGATTGTGACGCTTTGTGATATAAATCATCATCTGCTCTTTGCTCTTCTGCCATCATTTTATAGAAATAATCACGAACCGCTGCTTCTTGATGATGCAAAGTTAAAATAGCTTCTTTTGGACTCGGTACAATCATACGCAAATCTTTTGAGGCCTGATTGGCTGAAGCTAGTATTAGTCCTGCAACTTGACCATCAACGACAGCAACTCTGCCAAAAGAGGTATCAGATAGCGCATGAATGATATCAAGGTCTACGCAAGCATTTGTGGCAGTTGGATACTTTTTATAGTCTTCTGAGAACCATGCACCTCGTGTTAATCTATGAAGGTCATCATAATCTTTTGATTGTATAGGACGAAATAGTATTTCTTGTGTCATAAAAACACCTCCACGTCCATTTTATTAGAAGGAGACGAAGACTGCAAATGACCTAATAATTATGAGGGAAATTCTTTATGTTTAAAATGATTTTTAAGTTAAGAGATAGATTGTGATAAAATGAGATATTGGCCTATGTCATTAAAGATGAACACGTTTTCGTGAGCCGGAACGCGATTGCTTTTATTAAGGCTAGCGTTTATAATAAAATTGATATTCTAATCAAAAATTAATATTTTTGAAAAACAATAGAGAGCGGAGGAAAATTCATGAATTTTATCGTGACATCACCATTTTATCCAGAAAATTTCCAATTATTCACTAATCGACTTAAGAAACAAGGATTTACTGTGTTGGGTATTGGTCAAGAACCTTATGATCAATTATCCGCTAATTTAAAAAGCGATTTGACTGAATACTATAAAGTAAATAACTTAGAAAAAGTTGATGAAGTGAAAAGAGCAGTAGCATACTTATACTTCAAACATGGAAAAATTGATCGAATCGAGTCTAACAATGAACATTGGTTGAACTTGGAAGCTGAAATTCGCCAAGAGTTTAATATTCTGGGTAATAAACCAAGCGATTTGAAGAAAGTAAAATTCAAATCTGAAATGAAAAAACTGTTCAAAAAGGCAGGTGTGCCTACGGTTCCTGGTAAAATTGCAAACAAGAAAACCTCTGTGAAACGTCTGGTTAAAGAACTTGGTTTACCAGTAGTAGCGAAACCCAACTCAGGTGTAGGTTCCTCAGCGACTTACAAGTTAATCAATGATGCGGATGTAGATACATTCATAGCCGAATGGGATGAAAAAGAACCCTACTTCTTTGAACCGTATATCGAGGATGCGCGTTTATTATCTTTTGACGGTTTAATCGATCAAGAGGGCAATATCGTTTTTGAAACAGGTTTATATTACAAAGAACCGACCCTTGAAGTAATCAAACGCCAAGGTGATTTTGGTTATTGCATTCAAAAACAAATGCCTGAAAAATTACGTAAATATGGACATGCTATTGTTGAACAATTTGGTATGACAGAGCGATTTTTCCATATTGAATTCTTTGAAGATGGAGATGATTTCTTAGCTGTCGAGTATAATAACCGCGTAGCTGGTGGTTATACAATCGATATGTATAATTTTGCAAATCATATTGACTTATTCCAACAATATGCGCGCGTTGTTGCTGGTTTACCATTTGAACACTCAGACATAGCAAATCAATACTGTGTCGCTTTATCACAACGCGATCAATTTACTTATGCACATAATGATGCAGACATTCGTAGCCATTATGGCAACCGTTTTGTTTTCTCTAAACGGATGCCGGACGGATTTGCTGCATTACAAGGTAATCAATTCTATGGTATTTTAGCGGATACGCAAGCCGAAGTTGATGAAGTATTTAACTATGTTCACCAACGCGTTGAACAATAATATTCAACCCATTTAGGAATAAAAACTGGAGGAAAGCCCATGCACGTAGAATTTTTGCATCATTATTCAGGACAACTAGGAAAAGAAATGTATCTCAATCGATATGGCCATGCGGGTATGCCGGTCGTTGTTTTCCCATCGTCTGGTGGCTCAAAAGATGAGTTTGCTGATTTTGGTATGGTAGAAGCAGCAAAATATTTTGTGGATGAAGGGATTATTCAATTCTTTACCTTATCTACTTATGATCAAGAATCATGGTTGAATCAAGGGAAGTCATTACATGACCGTAGTGAAGCTCATAATGCCTATGAGCGTTATGTGATTGAAGAAGCTATTCCTTTTATTAAGCACTATACAGGCTGGTTTGACCCAATGATGACAACAGGATGTTCAATGGGTGCTTACCATGCCTTGAATTTCCAATTGAAGCATCCGGATGTTTTTTCGAAGTGTCTGGCCTTATCAGGTGTCTATGATGCACGTTTCTTTGGTGGTGACTTCGGTGATGACCAAACCGTCTACTACAATTCACCGGCTGATTATATCTGGACCTTGGATGATCCTTGGTTCTTAGATCAATTACGTCGTGCGGATATTGTTGTCGTAACTGGTCTAGGTGACTGGGAGCAAGACGGTTTACCAGGATACTATAAATTACGCGAGGCTTTCGCCTTAAAAGACATTCCTGCTTGGTTCGCTGAGTGGGGACAAGATGTTTCGCATGACTGGATCTGGTGGCGTAAACAATTACCATTCTTCTTAGGACAAATGTTTTAAGATGTGACATATGTTAACTAAAGCGGTTGGAAATGATTCTAACCGTTTTTTCTTTATGTATAATAAGCCAAGTCAATGTATCAGCTTTTTATAAATATGGTAAAATGAGAACAAATTGATAACGTGAGGTGACTAGTCTATGCGCGTCATAGCAGGAAAATATGGTAAACACCGTTTGAAGGCAGTGCCAGGAAATAATACTAGACCAACGACCGATAAAATTAAAGAATCTTTATTTAATATTATTGGTCCATATTTTGATGAGGATACACGTGTGTTGGATTTCTATGCTGGTTCAGGGGCTTTAGGAATTGAAGCAATTTCCCGAGGAGCTGCTCAAGTATATGGTTTTGAAAAGAATCGACAGGCAATTACGACAATTAAAGAAAATGTCGCAGCTGTC
This sequence comes from Aerococcus sp. 1KP-2016, assembly GCF_002252085.1. GTDB lineage: Bacteria > Bacillota > Bacilli > Lactobacillales > Aerococcaceae > Aerococcus. The sequence continues at coordinate 24,367 of NZ_NEEY01000026.1, read as the reverse complement.
GGTATCGAAGATCAATATATTTTAAAGTCTGGGGATAATCGTAAAGCAATTCAACAATTGCGCCGCGAGCAACCGGACTTACAATTTGATTTAGTATTCCTTGATCCTCCATACAAGGGACAACAGTTGGTGGATGTGATTGAGGCCTTCTTGGCTGATCATTGGATAGCAGCACATGGGCGATTAGTATGTGAATTATCCAAGGAGGACGTTTTACCAGAGGTGTTTGGGCAATTGCAAGTAATCAAAGATGTGACATATGGCATCACGCGGCTGGTTATCTATCGAATGGAGGAAGAAATTTAATGGCAGGAAAAGGTAAAGCTTTATATGCAGGTTCATTTGATCCGTTAACCATGGGGCATGTGGATATGATTGAACGTGCAGCTGATATATTTGAATTTGTCTATGTCGCTGTTGCAACCAATACAACGAAGACGAGCTTATTCACAGGTGAAGAAAAATTAGCCTTAGCTAAAGAAGCGACGAAGCATTTGGCTAATGTGGAAGTTTTGTATTTGAAATCTGGTTTAACAGTAAACTTCGCACGAGAATTAGGTTGTAATGTGCTAATTCGCGGACTACGTAATAGTGCAGATTTTGAACAAGAAACCAATATTGCCATGATGAACAAAACACAAGCACCAGATATTGAAACAGTCTTATTATTATCGAGCGAAAAATATCGCTTCGTTTCAAGTTCCATCATTAAAGAAGTTGCGCGTTTTAAGGGTGATGTATCAGATGTCGTACCAGCAAATGTGAATGAAGCTATTATCTCAAAATATGCGGATATTGAAAATTAGTTAGCGTTTTTCCACCTTTTCTACGTATAAACTAGATGAGGTGAGAAAAATGAATCGAATCCAGCAATATCTATTTCAATTAAAAAATGATTTTGAGAACAGTTCACTCCAAGCATTTTGGGCAAAGTACCAACAGCTCTTGCTAGTGAGTGGCATAACAATAATAATACTCATGGGACTGGGGGTCTATACGGCTACCCGGTTCTTTGTCGTGCCCATCCAGTCTCAAGTCGAATCAACAGAAGTGTCGTTTATAGCGGATGACGCGCTAGCTATAGAAAATGATGAGTTGGCCTCATCATCACTATCTACAGCATCTGACAGTGGGTCTGGTGATAGCGCCTCAAGTGCTACGTCTAGTCTGGAGACTACTATAAGTGAAACGAGCCAATCAGTAACATGGTATGTGGATGTGAAGGGTGCCGTTAATGTGCCCCAGGTTGTGCCGGTAACCAAAGGCATGCGAATACACGATGCGATTACACTAGCAGGTGGTTTAATGCCGGATGCTGATCAAGCGCAAGTGAATTTAGCACAATTAGTTACTGACCAAATGGTGATATATGTACCCAAAATTGGGGAGGAAGTACAGGCCAGTGTGGCTTCAATAGTAGAAGCCACCCAAACATCTAGTGAAAATGTCGTAGTTAGCGAGAATAGCGATAGCGGGTCCCAACTTATTAACATCAATACGGCGGATGCTAGTGAATTGCAAAATTTATCAGGTATCGGGGAGAAACGTGCAAGTGATATTATTCAGTATCGCGAAGCGAACGGACCATTTGAAACCATTGATGATTTGGATAAGGTATCAGGAATTGGGGAAAAGACTATGGAAAATTTGCGTGAAGCTATCGTGGTTGACTAGATGAAACACGGTCTGATTTTTCATGCAATAGCGATCTTGCTGTTAATTTTGGTGATTTTTCAGTTTCATGTATGGGGATGGGTATTATATAGTCTGTGGTGGCTACGGATTATTTGTCTTCAGAACAGCAAATTTTTAGGCCGGTTTATTGTCATCCAGTTACTTTTGGCTATCTGTTTTGTTTACCAAAAACAGCAAGCGGTCAGTCATTTAGATGGTGAAGCGCAAATTTTTATGATGGATGTAGCAGTTACCGATATTAAGGTGGAAGGGGACTTGTTGTCATTAAAAGGGGAGACGTCTAATACCAAGGATGGCATGCAAGAACGTGTCCAGGTATTTTACCGTTTGCCAGATGAACAAAGTCAAAAAGAATGGCAGGCAGTTCATCAATCTGTGAGATTAGAAATAGCAGGCAACTTAGAACGTCCAAATCAAAATGATAATCGCTATTTATTTAATTATCAAGCGTATTTAAAACGTCATGATATTTATTGGATTTTGTCGGCCGATAAGATAAAGATAATATCCCCACTCATCACGTATGACTATTGGTTACCCAATATGTCTAAAGCCATTACAAATTGGCTAGATACACTATCAAATCCGACCATACGAGCCTATAGTTTATCCCTCTTCTTTAATCAAATGGATGCGCTTGACGAAGATGCACTTTCAGCATACCAGTCAATTGGCCTTATTCATTTGTTCTCTATTTCGGGATTCCATGTCCAATATTTCTTGCGCATCTTCAAGCATATATTTTTGCGTTTGGGCATTACAGTGGAAGACTTTGACCTCATTGCAATTCTTATGCTCAGTCTATATACATTAGTATTAGGTATGCCGTATGGATTAATTAGGTCAACCACAGCCTATACCTATAACGTTATTCAAGATAGACGTAATCAACAGCCCTCATCAATCATGGGGACTACCTGGGCTATGATTATCTTGATGGTCCTTGATCCACAAGTGGTTTTTAGTCTTTCATTTCAATTAACCTTTGCACTCTCCTACACTATTTTATTCACTGGACATGCCATTCAAGGAAGATACCGGCATCCATTATTAGTGGAATTGTGGCAGAGTTTCACTTGTACCTTGGTAACCATCCCTTTCCTAATCATGACTTACTATGAATTTTCTTGGGCAACTTTATTGTTAAACTATTTTTATGCTTGGATATTTGCCGCTTTTCTATTTCCCGGCTTATTAAGTATATTAGCCTTACATGTATTGAACATAGCCAATTATTTTTGGTGGTTTCAAACTGCAATTGCATACATTATTCAAGGTGTCGAAGGTCTTGCCAAATTCGCCCAAACTTGGACATGGTTCCATTGGATTACTGGTCACCCCCAAACGTGGGTCCTCATATTTTTTGTGTGTAGTCTACTTTATTTCCTCGTCGCTTTGAATGAACATCAATTTCAAAAGTCAGCAAATGTTTTGATAAGCCTTGCAATACTGTTGCTGTATGCCAATCCCTATCTGCATAGATATGGTCAGGTTGTTATGGTGGCTGTAGGCCAGGGGGATAGTATTTTGCTTGAAATGCCGCATCAATCTGCTGTCTATGCAATTGATTTAGCTGGGAAAATGAATTTCGCTGAATTTGCCAAGGAAACCAAAGCGGAAGATGCCTGGAAAATACGGGATAGTGACTCCATCGCTGAACGGCAACTGATCCCTATGTATAAAGCTGCAGGTGTTCGGCGATTGAAGGGTGTCTTTTTGACACATGGTGATTATGATCATATAGGATCGTTTGCGGAGATTGCAGCTACTTTTCCTATTGAAACGCTATATCTTCCAATTGGCATGCAAAATGATTTGGCATCACTTACATCTATTCAGGCAGGCATCAATGCGGGACGTAATCCTCATATGAAGATTGTTTGGTTGAGGACTGGTGATCAGATAGGCGTAGATGCCCACACAAATTTACATGTTTTGGCACCTAATGAAGTGAGTAATGGAGAGAATAAGGATTCCTTAGTTTTATATGGTCAGATTGGACAGCAGCATTTTATGTTTACGGGAGATATTGAAGGTGACCAAGAAGCTGAATTGCCCCAAGTACCGGTGGATATTTTAAAGGTTGCACATCACGGATCGGATTATTCTACGTCACAAACATTTATTGAAAAAATGCGGCCAAAAATTGCATGGATTTCTGTAGGAAAAGGGAATCGCTATGGTCATCCAAGTGAGCGGGTAGTGACGGACTTGGGTAAGGCGAACGTAGAAATTTTTCGTACCGATACAATGGGCGCTGTTCACTATATTTATTGGCCAAAATCAGCTAAAATAGAAACAGTGCATTAAATTGAGGAGGTATGAAATGGAGTTACAAAAAGCAATCCAGGCATTGGAACATGGGCAGTTTGACCCCATCTATGTCTTACAAGGACCAGAAAACTACCTCATTGATCGTTTTTTAACAACGATTCAAAACCGTTTTTTAACGGATGAAGTCAATTCGATGAATTACGTTTCGTTTGATTTGGAAGAAGATTATCTGACAGATGCGATAATTGAAGCGAATACCATTTCTTTTTTCAACGAACCACGCTTGATTATTTTGCGTCATCCCTTATTTCTTACAGGTAAGCATAAAAAGGGCGCAATTAAACAGGATGATAGTAGTTTGTTGGCTTATATGGATAATCCAGCAGAAGAGGTTATTGTGGTAATCGTGGCAGATTATGAAAGTCTTGATAATCGTAAAAAGATTGTCAAAGAGTTGAAAAAGAAGGCTACCTTTGTAGATACTGCTTTTATGGCGGAAAATCAGGTAAAAGATTTCATGCAACGGTACGTGAAATCCGAAGGTGTTGATATTACACGGGAAGCGATGGGCTTATTTTTGGAACGTACGCATTATCAATTAACCTTGTCCGTTCGTGAAATGGATAAGTTGATGTTGTATGTTGGTGAAGAAAAGAAAATTACCCAGCATGATGTAAATGTTTTAGTCTCCCCAACAATCGACGACAATATTTTCCATTTAACGGATTATATTATGCGTCAGGATGCAGGGGCAGCGCTTGCTATGTATAGGGAATTGATTGCACAGAAACAGCAGCCAATTGCCATCTTAGGTTTATTACAATCGAATTTCCGCCTCTATACCAAATTGTGCAATTATCTAAGGCAGGTTATGATCAAGGTTCGATTGCCAAAACAATTGGTGGGCATCCATACCGGATTAAAATGGCCGCTCAAGCAATGCGGGCGTATGCACCAGAACGTTTGATGTTGGGCTATATGAAATTGATTGAACTAGACTTTGATATTAAACAAGGTAAAGTGGATCAAAATCTTGGTATAGAGTGGTTCATTCTAGATTTTTGTGGTAAACGGGCCATGGGCTAAGAAAAAGACGACAAAAAAAGAAGGAAAATGCGTACGTCATTTTCCTTCTTTTTGTTTACTTGAATTTGGTAACACCATTTACCAAGAACAAATTATAATTTTTTAGCTAAGCGAGATTTTTCGCGAGCAGCTTTGTTAGCATGAATTAAACCTTTGCTAGCAGCTGAATCGATTACTTTAGAAGCGTAACGGAATAATTCTTCCTTGTTGTCTGCGTTTGTAGCAGCAGCTTCTTCGAAACGTTTAGCAGCAGTACGTACAGAAGCGATTTTCGCGCTGTTACGAGTATTAGCAGTTTCGTTTTGACGAACACGTTTGATTGCAGATTCAATATTTGGCATTAAAAACACCTACTTTCTTGTCAAATTATAAGAGTGAACTTGTCACTAACAGACAATATTATACAGAATTTAACCTATACAAGTCAAGGTATATTTATGAAAAGGCATATATTTATTCGAAATGAAACAAAAGGCAACTTGCAGCGCACATATCAAAAAGATGAAATTATTTTTGCATTAAGCGCCTTGATGGTATAATAAATTGATATGAAATAGTGTAAATGAAACAAGAAAGAGAGGTTCATGATGAAAGATCAATTTGAATTAGTTTCAGAATATGAACCAAGTGGAGACCAACCCGTAGCTATTCAAAAAATTGTCGACAGGATTGAAAAAGGGCAACCCGCACAAGTATTACTTGGTGGTACTGGTACGGGGAAAACTTTTACAATGGCCAACGTGATTGCACAAACCAATCGACCAACGCTTATTTTGGCGCATAATAAAACATTGGCGGGACAGTTATATGGTGAGTTAAAAGAATTCTTTCCTAATAATGCGGTTGAGTACTTTGTATCCTACTATGACTACTACCAACCAGAAGCGTATGTACCCTCAAGTGACTCATATATCGAGAAAAGTGCTTCAGTCAATGATGAAATTGACAAACTCCGTCACTCAGCAACCTCAGCTATTTTAGAACGCCGTGATACGGTGATTGTTGCATCGGTATCGTGTATCTATGGTTTAGTAAACCCAGCAGAATACCGGGAACACGTGATTTCAATTAGACAAGGGCAAGAAATGAGCCGGGATGCTTTCATGTTGCGTTTAGTACAAAATCAATATGAACGAAATGACATTGATTTTCAACGTGGTACTTTCCGTGTGCGTGGCGATATTGTGGACGTGTTCTTAGCATCACATGACTCTTCATCGATACGTGTTGAATTCTTTGGTGACGAAATTGATAGAATTCGTGAAGTCGATGCCTTAACTGGTGAGGTACGGAATGAAGTCGAACATTTTCCGATTTATCCAGCTACTCACTTTGTTGTGGATCATGACCAAGTTGAAAAATCTGCTAAGTCTATCGAGGCAGAATTGGAAGCACGTTTGAAGGAATTGCGTGATGATAACAAATTGTTAGAAGCACAACGATTAGAACAAAGAACGCGCTATGATATTGAAATGTTACTAGAAATGGGTTATTGCAATGGGATTGAAAACTACTCACGTCATATGGATGGTCGCCAGCCAGGTGAAGCACCCTATACTTTATTAGACTTCTTCCCTGAAGATTTCCTATTGATGGTAGATGAATCTCACATGACTATGCCACAAGTACGGGGTATGTATAATGGAGATAAGGCACGTAAACAGGTATTAATTGACCATGGCTTCCGCTTGCCATCAGCATTAGATAACCGTCCTTTGCGACTTGAAGAATTTGAAGAAAAATTAAACCAAGCCCTTTATGTATCTGCAACACCAGCGGACTATGAAGTGGAAAAATCTGGCGAAGATAACATTGTACAACAAATCATTCGTCCAACAGGTCTATTGGATCCAACAATTGAAGTACGTCCGATTGACGGCCAAATTGATGATTTGATTGGTGAAATTAATTTAAGAATCGACCGGGCGGAGCGTGTCTTCATTACCACCATGACCAAACGTATGGCAGAGGACTTAACGGACTATCTAGAAGATGTGGGTATTAAAGTTAAATATTTACATTCTGATATTAAGACACTTGAACGAACGGAAATTATTCGTGATCTGCGATTAGGTGTATTCGATGTATTAGTAGGTATCAACTTGCTTCGTGAGGGTATTGATGTTCCGGAAGTTTCATTGGTGGCTATTTTAGATGCGGATAAAGAAGGTTTTCTGCGTAATGAACGATCATTGATTCAAACAATTGGTCGGGCAGCACGTAATCAAAACGGTCATGTAATCATGTATGGGGATCATATCACTGATTCTATGCGACGAGCTATGGATGAAACAGCCCGCCGTCGTGGGATTCAAGAAGCTTATAATGAAGCACATGGGATTGTACCGAAAACCATCAAGAAAGACATTCGTGATGCTATCCGTATTACACATGTAAATTCAGAAGAAATGAGCAACTCTTTAACAGAACAAATCCGTTCATTAAAACGAGACGAAAAAGAGCAAGCGCTACGCAATGTAGAATTAGAAATGAAGCAAGCTGCCAAAGAATTGAACTTCGAAAAAGCGGCCGAGCTCGAGATATTATTTTAGAGCTGAAAGCCGAAATGAAACGGTAAGAAAAAGTATTTAGAGGGGGAGCGTATGTTCAACCTCTATTTTGCTATATTTAAGAGCATTGAATGGGGGGATTGCCGGCAGTATACATTGAAAATTGATTCACTAGTGGTAAATAGGATGGTCACATGTCTTTTTAGTAGCAAAAAATACTTATTATTAGTCAAATTATCATCAAACTCAAATGTGTAACACTGGTTATTTTTAAAATGTCAGAAAGTCGTTAATTACCAATAAAAATGACGTATGTAAACTGTACTAGTACAACTCAGGCGCTTGTATCACTTGGTGCCAAAAACGCCAAAAAAAGAACGATATTGTACTGGAAAATGGCTTTTTTGGATAAATATTTGGCTCACAAGTATGAATTTCATGAAATCTTTGGACGAAACTGTTTTACATGCTAGAATTCAAGTTGTTAAATTTTAAATACATGGAGGGCAATCTAATATGTCAAAAGACAAAATCAATATCGGTTTAGCCGTAATGAAAATTTTGGAAAGCTGGGGAGCGGATACAGTTTATGGTATTCCTTCTGGTACATTAAGCGCATTTATGGACGCAATGGGTGAACCAGGTCACAATGTAAAATTCATCCAAGTAAAACACGAAGAAGTAGGGGCTATGGCTGCTGAAATGCAATGGAAATTCGGCGGTAACTTAGGTGTTACTGTTGGTTCTGGTGGTCCAGGTGCTACTCACTTAATCAATGGTTTATATGATGCAGCAATGGATAACATTCCTGTAGTTGCAATCTTAGGTTCTCGTCCACAACGTGAATTAAACATGGACGCATTCCAAGAATTAAACCAAAACCCAATGTACGACCACATTGCGGTATACAACCGTCGTGTTGCTTATGCTGAACAATTACCTAAATTGGTTGACGAAGCTGCTCGTACAGCGATTGCTAAACGCGGTGTTGCCGTATTAGAAATCCCTGGTGACTTCCCACGTGGAGAAATCGATGCAGATGCATGGTACACATCAGCTAACAGCTTACGTGATTACATTCCATCAGCTATCAATGACGCAGACATCGATGCAGCAGTTGAAGCATTAAACAATGCTAAACGTCCTGTAATCTATGCTGGTATTGGTACTATGGGTCACGGTCCAGAAGTTCAAGAATTAGCTCGTAAAATCAAAGCACCAGTTATCACTACAGGTAAAAACTTTGAAACATTCGAATGGGACTTCGAAGGTTTAACTGGTTCTACATACCGTGTTGGTTGGAAACCAGCTAATGAAGCAATCTTAGAAGCAGACACTGTATTATTTGCAGGTTCAAACTTCCCATTTGCTGAAGTAGAAGGTACTTTCCGTAACGTTAAGCACTTCATCCAAATCGATATCGATGCTTCTATGTTAGGTAAACGTCACCACGCAGATGTAACAATCTTAGGTGATGCTGGTGAAGCAATCAACGCTATCTTAGCTAAAGTTGATGCTGTTGAAGAATCAGCATGGTGGAACGCTAACTTGAAGAATATTGCTAACTGGCGTGAATACATGAACAAATTGGAGACTAAAACTGAAGGTGACTTACAGTTCTACCAAGTTTACAACGCGATCAACAAATACGCTGATGAAGATGCAATCTTCTCTATTGATGTTGGTAACTCAACTCAAACTTCAATTCGTCACTTACATATGACACCTAAAAATATGTGGAGAACTTCACCATTATTCGCATCAATGGGTATCGCTATCCCTGGTGGTTTAGGTGCTAAAAACACTTACCCAGATCGTCAAGTATTTAACTTAATGGGTGACGGTGCTTACTCTATGCAATATCCTGACGTTGTTACAAACGTACGTTACAACATGCCAGTTATCAACGTAGTATTTGCAAATACTGAATATGCGTTCATCAAGAACAAATATGAAGACACAAACAAAAACTTATTCGGTGTTGACTTCACTGATGTAGACTACGCTAAGATTGCTGATGCACAAGGTGCTGTTGGTTTCACTGTTCGTCGTATCGAAGATATGGACCAAGTAATGGCTGACGCTGTTGCAGCTTACAAAGAAGGTAAGACAGTTGTAATCGATGCTAAGATCACTAATGATCGTCCAATTCCTGTAGAAACATTAGAATTAGATTCTAAATTATACAGCGAAGAAGAAATCAAGCTTACAAAGAACGTTATGAAGCTGAAGAATTAGTACCATTACGTGAATACTTAGAAGCTGAAGGCTTAGAGTCTCAATACATCAAATAATCATTTGGTAACCTTAGATTAGTAACTAAGATTTATTATATTCAGACGAGATAAGAACAGGTTGGGGCTCTTCCCAGCCTGTTTTTGCTTACATAGAATTCTTGCAAAAATAGTTATTTCGACCATATTTTCAATCATTGTGTTCAAAATTTCCTAATCAAGCTTGATAGTTTTCGATACTTTGATCAATACATAATAGTTTTGTAGATGTGTTACAATTTATCTAAACAAGATGGAGGTTTTAGCTATGAAAAACAAGAAAATTTTAACCACACATGTAGGTTCATTACCACGTCCAAAAACATTATTAGAGGCAAATGACCGTCGTGCAAAAAATGAAATTTCAGACGAAGAATACAATCAAATTATCCAAAATTCAGTGGATCAAGTTGTTGCAAAACAAAAAGAACTTGGTATCGACATTGTAAATGATGGTGAATATGGTCATATCACATCTGGGCCAGTAGACTTTGGTGCCTGGTGGAACTACTCATTCTACCGTTTAGGTGGTTTAGAAATGACTGACCAAGACCGTTGGGCCAACCCTGAAAAAGTTCGTTCAACACCAGGAAATATTAAATTAACATCATTCTCTGATCGTCGTGACCGTGCAATTTTCTCAGCTGCCTATGAAGATCCAGATTCCGGTGTTTTAGGTAAACGTAAAGCTGTTGGGAACCCAGTTTTCGCTGATAAAGTGACTTACGTTGGTCAAGACCAAGTACAACGTGACGTAGATTTCTTAAAAGCTTCACTAGCTAAAAACAACTTAGATAAAGGATTTATTGCAGCTGTATCTCCAGGTTCAGCAGCTCGTCTACAAGATAACTACTACAATGGTGATGAAGAAGCCTTATTAAATGATTTAGCAGACGCATTACATGAAGAATATAAAGCAATCACAGATGCTGGTTTCATCGTTCAAATTGATGCGCCAGACTTGGCTGAAGCTTGGGACCAAATCAATCCAGAGCCATCAGTTGAAGACTTCCAAAGATGGTTACAATTACGTATTGACGCTATTAACCGTGCCTTAAAAGGTATCGATCCAGCTTTAGTTCGATTACATATTTGCTGGGGTTCATGGCATGGACCACATACAACAGATATTCCATTAGAGTACATCGTTGACCAATGTTTAGAAGTAAATGCAGCAGGATTTACTTTTGAAGCATCAAGTCCACGTCATGCGCACGAATGGAAAGTATGGGAAAAAGTAGGCCGCTTAAAAGAAGGCCAATACATCATTCCTGGTTTAGTATCACATTCAACAAATGCGGTTGAGCATCCAGAATTAATCGCAGAACGCTTAATCCGTTTCGGTGAAATCGTTGGACCAGAAAACGTCGTTGCCTCAACTGACTGTGGTTTAGGTGGACGTTTACACGAGCAAATCGCTTGGGCTAAATTAGAAGCCCTTGTAGAAGGTGCAGCAATCGCTTCTAAACACTTCTACGGAGAATAAAACGAACTATTTAGCCATATAAAAAGGGTTTGTGGCGGAGCTGTCACAAACCCTTTTATGCCCTTTTTAATAGTATAAGAAAAGCCCTCTGGTTAGCGTATAAAACGCAAAGTCAGAGGGCTTTTACTGTGTTATCAGTTGTTATTTACGTTGTTTACCAGCATTACGACTTGAGGTTTTCAATTGTTTTTGAATACTTGTTGTCGTGCTGTCTTCTTTTACACTATTTGTAACATCTTTACGGTCAGTGCTTGATGGTGTCACAACTTTAATTGGATTTTCTGCCAATTCCTTATCGACTTCCGCTTGAATTTTTGGACGGTAGTAGAAGGTAGTAAATAACGTTTGTAAAATTGACCAAATCGCACCTGTTAAGAAGTACAAGGTTAAACCAGCGGGTGTTGTAAACACAATGAATCCCATCATGATAGGTGTCATGAATAGGGCTGAACGCATTTGCGCTTTTTGTTCTTCAGGAACCCCTTGAAGTGAAATGAATGATTGAATAACATACATAATAATGGTTACGATCGCAAGTACCAAGTTTGAACTGCCTAGGGAAATACCTAAGAATTGCGAACTTGCAATTGCATCACTCACACGAATGGCTGTATACAATCCAGAGATGATTGGTAATTGTAATAGTAATGGTAAACAACCCATGCCACCTAGAATGTTGATGTTATTTTCACGCATAAACGCTTGCTGTTCCGTGGCTAAACGCATTTTTTCTTCTTGCGTTGTGGCATTCTTTTGACGTTCTTGAATTTCTTTCAAGTGTGGTTGGAATGCTTGCATACGAATTTGTTGGCGAGTTGATGATTTTAATTGATTCAATGTTAGTGGTAATAAAATCACACGAATCAAAATAGTAATGATGATAATCGCAATCCCATAATTACCAGAAAATTGATTGGCAATCCAAGTGATTAGACTATCGATTGGCGTAACTGTAAGACGGTACAAAATACCATCTGGGTTATTTGGGTTAGCACAACCACCCAAAAATACCACGAGTGACATCACTAAAAACATAAGTGATAGTCGTTTGTTCTTTAAACGGCTTGACAATTCTTCACGTCCTTTGATTTTTTGTATATAGATTAACGATATATTTAAGCTATACTATATTTTGCTTAACGTTATCATTGTAGCTAATTTGGGGCTGAGTTTCAATAAATGGCGGTAAATTTCGTCATTTTCTCACTTTCAAATGTTTCCATCAGTTGCACACCGTCAACTCGTGCAAAGGGATTTGTGTGTTGATCTTTTAAAGCACGGATAAAATCATTTAATTGATCCTCACTAGCTTGAACAATGACTTCAACACTGCCATCCTCAAGATTTCTCGCAGAACCAGCTAATCCCATTTTTTCACCAATAAATGTGGTAGAGTTTCGGTAACCTACTCCTTGTACACGACCAATGACATTTAAACGATATGTTTTCATAATATCCCTACTTTCCTTTGTAAATCTTGTTATAAGCGTTAGAATTTAATAGTAACACAGCTAGCTAGTAGTCGGCATTGATCTGCCCTTAGTCTAGTATGTAGTGCATACAAATCTGTCCTTAGATGAAAAAAAGACCCAAGTTTGTTATAATAGGGTGCTGATTGGAGCGTGAAAAATATGGGTTTTCAAGTGTATCAAACCGAGGGCTTTGAAGAGCCGTGGTGGTTTAATGACGATTGGCACGAAGATGTCGTGTCCGTTTATACAACCGATGCTATTGAAGAAGCGAGTATAAAATATGCACAAGCGATTTTACAATTAAATACATTATTCCCTAAATATCGTAGTCGTGTTGTTGGCATGGCGGCTTTTTGGCAACCAGGAGAACTGTCTTGGTGTGAACCATGTGCAAATGATGAGCAAGTATATCATTCGTTAGTGATTTTCGAAGATAATCAACCCTTGTCAGATAATATGGTAGCAGAATTAACCGCGTTACTCAATCAATACCCTGGTCTAAATGACCAAGAAATATAGTAAGAAGAGGGGGTCTATCGTGGCGGGAAAAAAGAGAAAACGTACAAAAAAACAACAAGAACTTTTTCAAATGCAATTATTCTCAGGAATCCAATTATTCTTCTCAATTATTGGTGTACTTGAATTAGGCGCTCTAGGTCGCTTATTCATGCATCTAATGGAATTTTTTGTGGGTGGATTAGCCATACCAGTATTTATTATTGAAATTATTTTTTCTGCTTGGATTCTAATAACAGGTCATGGTCCACTTGTGTTGGGGCGTATCATGAATACTTTAATTTGGGCAGTGCCTATTTTCGCTATTCTGATGCATGCATGGGATTACTTAGCGATTGCTGTATCATCAGATACCAGTGTATTAGAAGTGACTTGGCAACGTGTTGTTGCAAATTTCACGGCTGAAGGTTCAGGTTTACCACTGGGGGGCGGCTTGCTTGGTGGATTGTTATATTCATTCACCTATTATACAGTCAGTCAATTGGGTACCTATATATTTGTTGGCATCGCATTGATGATTCTACTGTGTTACCTGTTTAGTATTACCTGGATTGATTTACTTGAAGGAATTCAATCTATTGTTCATGTGGTCGGTGAATGGTTAGCTGAATTTTGGCAAACGTCTAAAACGCAAATTGCCACTTATCGCGAGGATCGCGAAGCGTATAAAGCAGAACAGGGGAAAAATAAACCTGCGACCAAGAAAACAAATCGAACTGCTGCTAAGGAACAAGAATTAGACTTTGAAATTGCGGGCGGTCAAGCACCGGTAAACCGCATTAAACCATCATCAGATCCTCAAGAATCAGATGATGTTCTTATCGTAGGACCTGCACCAACGAATGCGAAGGTGGAACAAACAGCCTTGCCAATTGGCACAACAGCTGATGAAATCCATGCAAAAAATCAAGCAAGTCCAGCAAATGTACAAGCAAAAAACAACTCGGCAGATGCTGAGGATGAAGCAGATGTAGATGATGGCACAGATATCGTGATGGATATGGCAGCCGAACCAGAAAATCCAGAATATCGTTTACCACCTGTGACTTTACTTAAACCAGTGAAGGAAATTAATCAGAGTGGTGAATATGCTGTCATCAAAGAAAATGTTCGCAAGCTAGAAGCTACTTTTAAAAGTTTTAATGTGGATGCTAAGGTGACAAAAGCCAATCTAGGACCGGCTGTTACTAAGTATGAAATCCAACCAGCTATTGGGGTAAAAGTTAGTAAAATAGTTGGTTTGGCTGATGACATCGCCTTGTCATTAGCAGCTAAAGATATTCGTATCGAGGCACCAATTCCAGGTAAGTCGTTTATCGGTATTGAAGTACCTAACCGGGAAGTGAGTCTAGTTTCTTTCCGCGATTCTTTTGAACATCAAATGAAATCCGGTAAAGTACTAGAAGTACCTTTAGGGAAAGATATTTCAGGTAATATTCGTTCAGCTGATTTAACTAAAATGCCCCATTTACTGATTGCTGGATCCACGGGGTCTGGAAAATCTGTTGCAATTAACGGTATCATTGTTTCGATTTTGATGAATGCCAAACCAAATGAAGTCAAGTTAATGATGATTGACCCTAAAAAAGTTGAGTTATCGATTTATAATGGTATCCCACATCTATTAACACCAGTTGTGACCAACCCAAGAAAAGCAGCACAAGCGTTACAAAAAGTGGTTCAAGAAATGGAACGACGTTATGAATTGTTTGCGGCTTCAGGTCAACGGAACATTGATGGCTATAATGATTTTATCCATGAAGAAAACTTGAATGAAGGAACGAGTCATCCAACCTTGCCGTATATCGTAGTAATTGTAGATGAGCTAGCCGACTTAATGATGGTTGCCTCTAAAGAAGTGGAAGCGGCGATTACGCGTTTAGCACAAATGGCCCGTGCTGCGGGTATTCATATGATTCTAGCAACGCAGCGGCCATCGGTGGATGTCATTACCGGGATTATTAAAGCCAATGTGCCATCTCGCATTGCCTTTGCAGTATCATCAGGTACTGACTCAAGAACGATCATCGACCAAAATGGGGCGGAAAAATTACTTGGACGCGGGGACATGTTGTACTTACCGATGGGTGAGTCGAAACCAATTCGTGTTCAAGGGGCTTATCTAACCGATCAAGAGGTTGAGAATGTGGTTGATTTTGTAAAAGATCAACAAGAACCGAACTACATTGAATCTATGATGCCAACAGAAACAAAGGAAGGCACTCCTGGTGAAGACTTGGATGGAATGTGGGACACAGTACTTGATTTTGTCAGAACACGTGAAACTGTCTCCATTTCCATGCTGCAACGTCAATTTAGAATTGGCTATAACCGAGCAGCCCGCTTGGTGGATGATATGGAACAGAGAGGTATTGTAGGGCCACAAGATGGTTCTAAACCGCGTGTAGTGAATATTTTCCAAGAAGCAGGAGATGACAACCAAGCGAGTTCAATGAATGAATAATACTTTTCGTGATATACTAAATGGTATAAGAAGTACGAAACGTAAATAGTCAACTTAGGAGGGATCTTTTGAATTTACCGAATAAATTAACCGTGATCCGAATTATTATGATTCCAATTTTTATGATTTTTGTGTCGATACCTACCAATGGCGAAGGTAGCCAAGTTTTTGGTAGTGAATGGCATTGGCAATATGTAATTGCAGCGATTATTTTTGCAGTTGCCTCTCTTACAGACTGGTTGGATGGCTATATTGCACGTCGAGACAACTTAGTGACTAATTTTGGAAAATTTGCGGACCCATTAGCTGATAAAATGCTTGTAGCCACAGCCTTTATTGCTTTGGTGGGTATAGGCCTTGCGCCAGCATGGCTCGTATCAATTATTATTATTCGTGAATTAGCTGTTACAGGTTTACGTTTGTTATTAGTAGAAAAAGGAACAGTGATGGCAGCAGGCGGTGCAGGAAAACTAAAAACCTTTACCCAAATGCTCTCAATCATTTTCTTATTAATTGGTGATTTTCCATTTGGTTTCTTACCATTCCCAATCGGACAAATTCTCTTATATCTTGCTTTAATCTTTACAATCTACTCTGGTGTTGATTATTTTGTGAAAAACAAATCAGTCTTCTCAGACGGCTTATAATTGAATACTCTACAGATAATAGAAAGAGTTCAGGATGTTACCTGGCTCTTTTTTGTTTTATAATGAAACATAACTTTAAAAGTAGAATTTAGCAAAAAACACGTATATATATGATGGAGGGGTTAGCATGATTGCAGAAATCATTGCCGTAGGAACAGAACTATTAATGGGACAAATTGCCAATACAAATGCCCAATTTATTGCCAAAAAATTGAGCGAATTAGGCATTGACCATTTCATTCAAACGGTCGTTGGGGATAACCCGAAACGCTTGATGAAAGTCACTCAAGAAGCTGAATCTCGAGCCGATGTGTTGATTTTTACAGGTGGATTAGGGCCAACACGGGATGACCTCACCAAACAAACACTTTCTGAGTACTTAGGTGAACCCTTAGTCATTGATGAAGCAGGTAAGACACATATCATGGAGACTTTTAGAGATCGCGTGATGACTGATAATAATAAGGCAATGGCTTTACGTTTTGAAAATGGCATTCCTTTTCCTAATGATGTTGGCCAAGCAGTGGGCACAGCAATTCAAAAAAATGGTCGGACATATATTTTGCTACCTGGGCCACCAAGTGAGATGACTAGCATGTTTCAACATTATGTGGTGGATTATCTTTTAGCACTTGCTCAGGATAAATTGAGATTAAATTCACTGTATTTACATTATTTTGGTATTGGTGAATCCCAACTCGCGGCAACAATTGATGATATCATCATGAATCAAACCAATCCCTCAATTGCCATCTATTTTGGCAATTACGCCGTAACAATCCGCTTAACAGCGGCAGGAAATAATGAAAGTGCTAATCAAGTACAGTTGACAACTCTGGCTAATGAAATCAATCAACGACTTGGCGCATATTATTTTGGTCAAGGAGAGGACTTGGGGTTAAATCAAGTGTTGGTTGCCTATTTGAAGGCACAAAATAAAACTATTGCCTTTGCAGAAAGCTTTACAGGCGGACTAGCGGCGAAGAAATTAGTAGATGTACCTGGTGCTTCAGCAGTCCTAAATGGATCAGCTGTGACATATACTGCAGAAGCAAAACATCAGGTATTAGGCGTGCAACAGGAAACTTTAGATACAGTGGGCATGGTGAGTTCTGAGACGGCTATTCAAATGGCAGAAAGTGCCCGTAAACTATATAATAGTGATATTGCCATTTCCTTTACAGGTGTTGCTGGTCCGGATCCGATGGAAGGCAAAGAGGTTGGTACTGTTTATATTGGTATCGCTGAAAGAGGGAAAAAATCGCGTGTTTTACAGCCAAAATTACGTGGACGACGGGAAAATATTCAGTATCGAGCTGTTTATACTGCCTATTTTGACATCCTAAAAAATAAATAGAACATTTGTTCGTTTTTCTCTTGCTTAATTACAGAATTAATTATAAAATATAGATGAAGCTACTGACCAATTAGGAGGATTTACGCATGAGTATTGATCAAAACGATAGCAATCGTCAAAAAGCATTAGAAGATGCAATGAAAAAAATTGAACGTAACTTTGGTAAAGGTTCAATTATGAGAATGGGAGAACGTGGAGATACGCGTATTTCTACAATTCCTTCAGGTTCATTAACCTTAGATATTTCTTTAGGTGTGGGTGGTTACCCAAGAGGACGTATTATTGAAATTTACGGACCTGAGTCATCTGGTAAGACGACTGTATCTTTACACGCAATTGCAGAAGTGCAAAAACGTGGTGGGATTGCTGCCTTTATCGATGCTGAAAATGCGTTAGATCCAGAATATGCAGCTAAACTAGGTGTAAATGTTGATGAATTATTACTGTCTCAACCTGATACAGGTGAACAAGGATTAGAAATCGCAGATGCCCTAGTAAGTTCAGGTGCCATTGATATTATCGTAGTGGATTCAGTAGCAGCTTTAGTGCCACGTGCTGAAATCGAAGGTGAAATGGGTGACTCTCACATTGGTTTACAAGCGCGTTTGATGTCACAAGCCTTACGTAAATTATCCGGTACAATTAATAAAACCAAAACAATCGCCATCTTTATCAACCAAATTCGTGAAAAAGTTGGGGTTATGTTTGGTAATCCAGAAACGACACCAGGTGGTAGAGCCTTGAAATTCTACGCAACCATTCGTTTGGAAGTTCGCCGTGGTGAACAAATTAAAGAGAGCGGTAATGCCATTGGTAACCGTACGAAAATTAAAATCGTGAAAAATAAGGTTGCGCCACCATTTAAAGTGGCAGAAGTGGATATCATGTATGGGGAAGGGATTTCTCAAGAAGGTGAGCTAGTCGATTTAGCTGCTGAGTTAGATATCATCAACAAGTCAGGTTCTTGGTACTCATACGGAGAAGAACGTATTGGCCAAGGGCGTGAAAATGCCAAACAATTTTTACGCGAAAACCCAGAAATCCGTGAAACGATTGATGCGCAAGTTCGCCAACACTTTGGCTTCGGTCAAAATGGTAAATTATCAATTGACGAATTAGCTGCTTTAGAAGCAGAAGATGCTGATCAAACTGCTTTGTTCGAAGAAGATGCAGAATAATTTACCACTATAATTCAATTAGAAGCGCCATAGCTTGTCGCCAGACTAGCTATGGCGCTTTTTTTATGGATGTAGAGATGAAAAGGCTAACATGCTTTTACTTGCTCACTTGATTGACATTCACACCAGTTAAATATAAAATAAACTTATGTGCATGTAATGCATATTTTAAAAACTTTTAATCTTAACTAGAATAGAACACAATTAAATAGATACGGAGGTGAAACTATGGGATTTACTGAAATTACCTTCGCTATCATTGCTTTAATTGTTGGTTTATTGGGTGGCGTTTATGCTGGGAAGAAATCTTTATTGCAACAACAAGCACGCGAGAAAGATGAAGCACACATAACCGCACAAGGAATCATTGAAAATGCTAAACGTAGCGCAGAATCTGAGCGTA
Source organism: Aerococcus sp. 1KP-2016 (assembly GCF_002252085.1). Lineage (GTDB taxonomy): Bacteria > Bacillota > Bacilli > Lactobacillales > Aerococcaceae > Aerococcus. Next base: position 5,006 of record NZ_NEEY01000026.1, on the reverse strand, counting down.
AAGAAATTATCTTAAACGCGAAAGAAGAATTGCAACGATACAGAAATGAAGTAGATAGTGAAGTTAGAGATCGCCGTAGTGAAGTTAAGAAGCAAGAGGATCGATTAGCTCAAAGAGAAGAAAAATTGGATAATCGTGATGCTGCTATTACTGACAAAGAAAATCAATTAAGTAATAAAGAACAATCTTTACGTGACCGCACCAAGAAAGTTGAAGAAACTGAAAAGGCTGCTGATGAATTAATCAATAAACGTAATGAAGAGTTAGTCACTGTTGCAGAAATGTCACGTGATGATGCGAAAAAATTATTACTGAAAGAGATGGACGAAAAATTAGCGCATGATAAGGCTATTATGATTAAGAAAGCCGAACAAGAAGCTAACGATACGGCAGATCGCGTAGCGAAACAAATCGTTCTTCAAGCTATTGAACGCTCAGGCGCGGACACGGTGACTGAATCTACAGTAACTGTTGTTCATTTGCCAAATGACGACATGAAAGGTCGTATTATTGGTAAAGAAGGTCGAAACATTAAGACGTTAGAATCTCTTACAGGGATTGACCTGATTGTCGATGATACACCAGAAGCTGTCGTATTGAGCGGTTTTGATCCAATTAGACGTGAAATTGCGAAACTAGCTTTAGATAAATTGATTGCAGATGGACGTATTCATCCTGCTAAGATTGAAGAAGCAGTTGAGAAGGCACGTAAGCAAATGGATAGTAAAGTAAGAGAAGTAGGGGAAGAAGCTACCTTTGATTTAGGTATCCATTCACTACATCCTGATTTAGTGAAAACACTAGGTCGCCTTTACTACCGTACTAGTTATGGACAAAACGTCTTAAATCATAGTATAGAAGTGGCGAAACTTACAGGTGTAATGGCGGCAGAACTTGGCGAAGATGTACAATTAGCTAAGCGTGCTGGATTACTACATGATATTGGTAAGGCAGTCGACCACGAAGTCGAAGGCTCTCATGTACAAATAGGTACTGAGTTTGCAATTAAATACCAAGAACCTGAAACAGTGATCAATGCTATTGCGAGTCACCACGGTGATGTGGAACCGACAAGTGTCATTGCTTCATTAGTTGCGATTGCGGATGCTTTATCAGCCGCACGCCCAGGTGCACGAAGTGAATCATTAGAAAACTATATTCAAAGATTACGTAGTCTAGAAGCAATTGCTAAGGATTATAATGGTGTACAAAATGCCTTTGCTATTCAAGCGGGTCGTGAAATCCGCGTGATGGTTCGACCAGACGAAGTCGATGACTTGAAAGCAATTGAATTGGCACACGACATTTCAAAACGCATTGAAAATGAACTGGATTACCCAGGACAAATTAAAGTAATCGTGATACGCGAAAAACGCGCTGTTGATTACGCGAAATAATAATGAACCTAAAGGAGCATGCAAATGCTCCTTTTTTGTTGGTGATTTTGTTTAAATGACAATCACTATTGCAATCGTTTTCAAATTCAATACAAAAATGTATGAATTTACCACAAGTTTTGGAAATCCATTGAGATATAGGGGATTGGTCTCGTATAATAAGGGGAAATGACTAAAACAAAGAGGTGTGAAGATATATGACAGATCGCGTTGCAGGATTAACCTATTCATCCGTATATAAAGGTTTAAATTTATTACTGACACAAAATACAGCTATTGTGCCAAATATCGTGGGTCATGGGGGCATTGGAAAATCACAAATGATTCGAGATTTAGCCAAAAATAATGGCTATGGTTATTATGAAATTACCTGTTCACTATTACAGCCAGGCGACTTGACTATGCCAGTGCCAAAAGATGATCACATTCAATATTTTTTGAATCCTCAAATTCAGGCTGCCATTGATGAAGCCAATGCACATCCGGATACTAAAGTAATCTTATTCATAGATGAATTTAATCGCCCAATTGCGATGGTTCAAGGAGAATTGATGAACTTGGTTTTACAACGTAATTTAATGGGACATAAATTACCGGATAATATTGTCATTATTACTGCAGAAAATCCGTCGAGTGATGTAGAAGGTTTTGAAAATACTGCCTATGCCACCAATGCGCGTGATTTAGCCATTAATGACCGAACCATGCGTATTCGTATGGGTGCTGATTTGGAAGATTGGCTATCTTCTTTCGCTAATTTACAAATTCCTGACAATAAAGGTCGTCGTACCATCATCCACCCATTGGTTAGTGAATTCCTACATGCAGAGGGACGTCAGTATTTTATTGTGATAGATGAAACGCGTGACAAGAACCCAACCCCGCGTGCATATGAACGCTTATCTAGATTTCTTTATGCTTTTGAAGATGACGGTATAGATTTGGCCAATATCCCAGAAGACTATCTTGAATTTTTGATTGAAGGCATTGAGGGAAACATTGGCGAAGAAGCTGGTCAAATATTTGTCACTTTCTTGCGCCGTCAAAAAGCTGATTTCATCAAGCCAACGGAAGTGGTGCAGGCTGAGGGAGACCACCTTGACCAAAGTATTATCGACAGGTACCAGGCGATGCCTTTAGTTCGTCGTAAACGCGTGATTGAAGATCTGACGGATTATTTAGTGAATCATCCTGATTACATGCAAGATGCGCAAATCATTCATCGTTACACAGACCTGTTTGTTATAAGCGAACCAGATGAAATTTATATTTTGATGAAACGCATGCATGATGCCGGACCAACATCTGATTTGGCCAAGTTACATCAGGCTTTAAATCAAAATGAACGCTTTGTCGAAAAGACTTTTGACGTGAGTATGGCTGTTAATGCGAATAGCTAACCAGTTCAATCAGCATTCAATGAGAAAGGAGATGGGAAAATGGCAGAAGATGAATTGTTCACTGCTTTTGAATTTGAACATATCGAGACCAGTTTTCAACGTATGCGGATTGCCTATATTACCTTCCTAAATCATGGCCATTATGATGATTATGAAAAATTCAGCGATGCTCAAAATCATTTATTAGGGATATTAACGGCAAGTCTGATGAACCCACAAGATGATTACCGTGGAGCTAGGGATGTGCTCTTTGCAGGTATCCTCTATCATACCGACCGTGAAATGAATGGCAGCCTTGCGAAACCAATTACGATTGGATTTCGGGGGTTAGATCTGATCATGACGATTAATCCTATCCTTTTCTACCTTTATTATGAAACGCCGGCAGCTATGTTGGCAGCCATTAGACAGATGTGTTATCACGTCTTGTTTGGTCATATCGTTGAGTATGACTGGGCATTTAAGGATGCTGAGTCGGCCAAGGTGATGAGTGTGGCCATGGAGGCAGAAGTTAACCAGTACGTGGATGATCTCCCTGATACGGCGGTATCTTTGAAGTGGATCAAGCATATTACCGAAAACCGCCTGATTTTACCTAAAGCAGGGTCTTTATATTACTATGACCAATTGATGGTGGTGAAGAATGATCCGAAGAAGCAGGGACACAACCGAACGGAATCGACTTTCAATAAGATGCTGGGGTCGGGGCAGATGGACGAATTATATAGTCAACTGGCAGGGAATTTTGATCCAAACAAGGCGAAGGAGTTACGGATTGATGCTGAGAATCAATTGAAGGATGAGATGAAAAATAATCGGTCGATGCAGGCAATTCGTCCCAATCGTCAACATCAAGATTTGTATCGCAAATTGATGAATGGTTTAATCAAGGAATCCTACAGTCAGATGACGGAAGAATTGCGAATGAAATTGTCGAGTGAACTCCAAGTGAATATTCAGCAAATTACCAAACAGCGGGCTTTGAATTGGCGAGACGTGATTCAACGGGGCATGGGCACAAGTTTGGTTCCATACAAATTGTCGAAGAACCGGATGAATCGTCGGCAGCCTTACCGTATTGATTTACCCGGTCGAGTACTTGATACAGCGAGCCGATTAGTAGCCTTCTTTGATACTTCAGCTTCGCAAAATGAGGAGGCACTGGCATATTCACTTGGTGAGTTGGCCAATATTCAAAAGACTTTACATGCAGAGGTCTGGGTGGTCCATGTCGATACGAATGTCCAATATGCCAGACCCTTGTCTTTTCAATCTTTGAAAGATATGGCTTTTACTGGTCGTGGAGGTACGAGTTTCGCTCCAGCCTATGAGTGGCTACATAATCAAGGTTTTACGGATGCAGATACGGTTGCAGTCTATTTCACGGATGGCTATGGTGATGATGGTTTTGAGCGATATGGTTTCCATAATATGTATTGGGTACTAACGGAAACAGAAATGGGGGATCCGTCGCCTTTATCCACTGATGGCGAGGGTAAGGTATTGTATTTGAAAGCAGATGAGCGTTATAATCGTCGTATTTTAAAACAAGGTCTTAGTGCAAATCAAAATAAGGACCAAATTGAGTAAGGAGGACTTATGGATACAATTAAAATCAAACGGGCTTTGGTGAAGGCCCAAATGGGTGACTATTTGCCAATGGTAAAAGAAGTGCCGTATGATATCTTTCAACAATTGCATATACCTTTTACATTTCAATTTAAACAAATTGATGAGCAAGTAGCAGCGTATATAGTGGCAAATGGGTATTTAGCCATGTTCCCCAGCCAGATGAATCAATTGAACCTGATTCAAAAAGGAAATCATTTCCGATTAGAGACAGGAATTGATAGCGACATGGACGCACAATTTATCCAAAATACTTGGGATATCTATCAAGCAATTAAAATTTCAGATATGAAAAATGAACACAAAGAAGCCTTGATATCTCGTACAGGTACCCAGATGTCCATGTGGGATAAGTTGATTGGCCAAGACATACCAGAGCTAAAAAATCGAAAAGTGATGATTTAAATAGGGCAAATGTAAAAACAAGAGCCTGGGACAAAAGGCCTCTAAAAAGGCGTACACAATTCTTAAAAAGAGTTGTGTACGCCTTTTACTTTGAAAAAATTCTTACCAATTTTGATTGAAATATATCATGGGAGCAGGTTAAAGGGCTGAAAGTGTAGTTACTTAGCCGTGAAAG
>NZ_NEEY01000025.1 GCF_002252085.1 Aerococcus sp. 1KP-2016 | reverse complement strand
TTACTCGGATATGTCCTCCTTGTTTTAGGTTTATTACCTTGTAACGCTTCTTCATACGCTGCTTTAACCGTACGATAGTCACATCCGTATTGTTCCGCTAACGCAGTATAATTGGGCTTTATGCCATCAATCATATGTTTTTTCACTCCTTCTCTGATATCTCTTCTCATTCCTATTCCACTCCAATTCTATAGGGGATAAGAAGAGTATATAAAAAATGTAGGAAAACCAACAATTTTACATTGTCATTTTCCTACATTTTATAACTGTTCTTTACATGCATAAAATATGGGCACTCATATTTGATAAAAATGGATGAGAAATCAAATATGAAACCCCATATTTGAAAAAAACCATAAAAATTCAAATATGAGTATCCATTCTTGAAAAGCGCTACTGCAGGGCTATGAAAAACATATAGTTAATCAAGAACTTCAAAAGGAAAGTGTTGGTGCACGGGCACCAACACTACAAAACAATCTAATACTCATCAAAAAAGTCGTATGCTGCATTCAAACTGGCATACGACTTTTCCTAATTATATAGAAGAAACTTGTTTATTGGGCTACCATGCTGTCCACTTGGCGCGGTGTGCGGTCTTGTTCTGGGGTAAATGGGATGTGGACATCGCGCGATGATTTCATGGCGTATTGGATGTTTTTACCGTCTTCTGTGTATTCAATCACGCGGTAATATGGATCGTGGTAGAACATGAAACGGTAGTGGTTGGCTAGCGCTTCGGCCATGTATTTTTCCTTGGCAGAGATTGAATCCATTGGGTAGTCGTCGAGGCCACCCACCCATAGCGGATTTGTATGCACAAATGATAGCAAAATATCTGCCATATGTAGCATGGTTTCGCCGTTTTGTTCAAGTCGGATAATCGCATGGCCTGGACTATGGCCGCCAGAGAATTCCATTGTGATGCCGTCGGTGACTTGGAAGCTGTCGTCAAAAGTGACGACTTGGTTTTGAATGGCTTCCCAATTCTCGCGAGGATAGGTATTTTTCGTACGGGCATTAGGGTGGCGCACAGCATCCCATTCAACGGCTGACATGTAAATCGTAGCGTTGGGATAGGTTGAATGCCACGCGTCATCTGCAAAATAAGTTAGGCCGCTGGCATGGTCGTTATGCATATGCGTCATCATGATGACATCGATATCTTCAGGACTAATGCCGAGCTGATCAAAATCTTCCATAATCCTACCGGGCTTTTCCAAACCAACATTACGCTTGGCTTTTTCCGTAAATTTATCTAGATTAAATGAAGCATCAATCATGTAGTTCATCCCTTGATATTGAATCAAAATGGGATCAGTTGCTTCAGCCACTTGATTGCGGTCATTATATGGATAGTAGCGGCCCCACAAAGTCCGAGGAACAGGCCCAAAAATCGTCCCACCGTCAGTATTAATTAGCGCACCATTTAGCCAAGAAATTGTCATATCGTGAAAAGTATATTGATCTATCATAGTCCTATCTCCTTTTTCTTTGTACGAATCTATCCAACAGTATTCATTTACGCCTGCTCAACAATCATTGAAATACCTTGCCCACCGCCGATACAGAGGGTTGCCAAACCATATTGAGCCTGGCGCTTGGCCATCTCATGAACCAGCGTCACTAAAATGCGCGCCCCGGATGCACCAATCGGATGGCCTAACGCAATCGCACCACCGTTGACATTCACCTTTGTCATATCCGCCTCTAGGTCTGTCAAAACTGCCAGCGCTTGCGAAGCAAAGGCTTCATTGGCTTCAATTAAATCCATGTCTTGTATGGTGAGTCCCGACTTGTCTAAGGCCTGGCGGGTAGCGGGTATAGGACCGGTACCCATAATCGCTGGATCAACACCCGCACTTGCATAACTTTTAATGGTCACAAGGGGCTCGATACCTAAGGCAATTGCCTTTTCTTTGGCCATCAATATTACCGCAGCGGCCCCGTCATTGACACCCGACGCGTTGGCCGCGGTCACTGTACCGCCATCTTTCTTGAAAGCGGGGCGTAATTTTGCAAGCGAGTCAGGGGTGACACCGCTACGTGGATACTCATCGGTGTCGACCATGGTGATGTTGCCTTTACGGTCAGCTACGGGCACAGGGATGATTTCCGCTTTGAAGCGCCCCTCATTGATGGCAACTTCAGCTTTTTGTTGACTCTCAGCTGCTAAGATATCCTGGTCTTCACGACTAAAGCCATATTTTTCGGCAATGTTTTCAGCAGTCATGCCCATATGATAGCCCTTGAAGGCATCGGTTAAGCCATCGTTGACCATGGAATCGACCACTTTTTGATCCCCCATACGCATGCCCCAACGTGCACCCGGTAGAACATATGGTGCTTGACTCATATTTTCCGTACCACCTGCAATCACCACATCAGCATCACCAACCATAATACTTTGTGCCGCTAACACAACTGCCTTTAAGCCCGAACCGCAAACCTTATTGACGGAGAAGGAAGGTTTTTCGATTGGGATGCCGGATGCCACTGCCACTTGTCTCGCCACATTTTGACCAAGACCAGCACTTAAGACGTTACCGAATATCACTTCATCCACCTCTTTGGGGTCTAAATCAATCTTAGATAGGGCACCAGTTACGGCAACCTTACCCAAATCTACAGCCGATACATTTTTAAAGGCACCTCCAAATGAACCAATCGGTGTGCGTTGGGCAGCGACAATAACAACTTCAGTCATGTAAAACTCCTTTCACCATGCTTTTCCTTAAACATGGATACCAATAGTGGTGATTATGCCAATAAAAAAAGCGAGCCTCGTAAAGGCCCGCTGTGTTACTAGCTAAGAGCCCGCATTCACGAGAAATAGGACTCTTCCAAATGATCTGGAACAATCCTAGTTAGCTAATAATAATAATAATAAAGATGTATGTGTTAGGTTGACTGGAGTCACAGACCACAATTGATCTGTCATATGTTTTTGATTCATTTGCATATTCATTGCGTCCACGCTCCTTTTGTTTTGTTGCTATAACCTTAACATCGATAAATTAAATTAACAAGTGATTTCTCATATAATTTTCATAATACATTTTAGGAAGTGGTAACAAACATTGGACACATGGGGTTTTTATAGCAAAAATTTTATCTCTATATTGTGAAAAGGCGTAAATTCAATCCAAAAACAAGCCTGCAAACACATAAAATACATAAATTGTATTTTATTAAGGGGCCTCCAAACCACCAATCCCCCCCGTGTAAACGAGCATAAAATAAGCTTTCCTTCATATAAGCGCTGTTATTTTCTCAGTAAGGAAAAAATCAGCTTAATGGAGATTTGTATTTTTTATACAAATAAATTTGCACAAAGTGACTTGTCAATTTTCAGATAGGGTGTTAATGTTTGTCTCAAGATATTTCTAATCTATTTCTAATATATAACTAAGGAAACAAATCTAGGAGGAATGAACGATGGCATTGGACAAGGTAGATTTTGGAAACGTAAACGAATTACCATACAGACCCTTACGTGCAGGGATTGATCAGGCGGTATTTGCTATGAGTGCTGAGGGTGTGAATATCACATGTAATCGTGTGGATAACGGCAACGAATTAAACCCACATACGCATGCTGATCATCAGCAAATCGCTTGGATTTTACAAGGGGAATGTGATTATTATGTGGACGGTCAACCTTTCCGAATGACAGCTGGTTCGTGGGTCGTCGTTCCCAAAGGTGTGGAGCATTATATTCATGTATACGATAGTCCTGAAACAGTGATTAACGTAGATATTTTTGCACCAGCGCGTGAAGATTATAATGACATTTACAGTAAATTCTTAAAAGAACAAGGGTATGAAGGTTTTAATATTATCGACTAATAGGGTGTAATGAACATTACTTATTAGTGATTGGATTTTGCGATAAAAACAGCCAACTTGAAAGGATGATAGTTATGGAAATGAGAAACCTAGTCAAAGAAAAAATTGAGGAAAAAGGGTATGCAATTGGGGCATTTGTAGCCTCCAGTTCGTCCATGAATGTGGAAATTTTAGGGGTGAATGGCTTTGATTTTGCCATGATCGATTTTGAACACGCCCAAACCAGCCTAGAAACAGCTGTGGATATGATTCGTGCGGCTGAATTATATGGTGTTGCACCCTATGCCCGTGTGTATAATCCAGAAGATGGTCCAATGATGGGGCGAATGTTGGACGTGGGGATTCATGGTTTGATGGTACCAATGATTAATACGGCTGAAGAAGCTGAATTTGTTATCCAAAATACCAAGATGCCACCTATCGGGATCCGCGGTAAAGGGATTGGCCGTGGACCACTTTGGGGGGCTTACGAAAACTATAATAACGGTGAAGTAGACGAAAAATCGATGGTTATCGTCCAATGTGAAACACCAGAAGCTGTGGAAAATATTGAAGAAATCGTGCAAGTGCCGGGGATTGACTGTGTTTATATCGGTCGTCTAGACCTTGCCCATGCTATGGGTGTGGAAGATCCGTCTACAAGTCCCGAACTTGAAGCCAATATTCAACGTGTATTGCGTGCCTGTAAAGATGCAGGCGTCATTCCAGGTATCTTTACGGCTGGTCCTGAAGATGCAACCAACCGAATTGAACAAGGTTTTCAATTCGTAACGGTATTGAACGACCTTGCCTTCTTCAGACAAGCGACCAAACAACGAATCGATGCTGTACGACAAGCGGTTGAAGGTGACGAATATCTGGTGACAGATGCAGTATTTTTGAAATAATTTATAGGCAGAATCTACTGGAAAGAACAAGCGGTTGGGGCAGGTGGTTCCAACCGCTTTTGTTGTCTTGTGAACAAGGTTATTACTGAATAGTTTGAGATTGTGGACAAAAAGCGAAGAGCGTATTCAAATCATTAGCTATATATTCAAAAATGGGAAGGTCATATTTGACAAAATGATGCCAAAATTCAAATATGAAATCTCATAGTCGAAAAAATGGCCAAATATTCTCATATGAAAATGCGTACTTGATACATTAAATAGAAGCATAAAGTATGGGGATTTATATTTGACAAAATGATACCAAAAATCAAATATGAAATCTCATACTTGAAAAAAACCATAAATATTCAAATATAAAAACCCATATTTGAAAAAACCGTAAATCTTCCAGTATGTGCATTCATTACGGAAAATCCATGCCCGCATGAAAGAAATGCCCGTTTCATAAATAGAAAAAGACCGGACAGATTGATGTCCGGTCTTTTCGTATGCCTATCTATAGTGATTAAAGTTCAACTTGTGCAAAGTTAAGGTGTGCGCGTTTTTCAATGGCTTTTGTAATTTGGTAAGAGATTTCGAAATCGACCATACCATGAACTAGGGTACCAATACCAATTAAGACGATTAAGGTATATAAGAATCCATCGCTAGGTGCACTAACGCCTGTAGCGGTTAGAATATAAACGATTGCGACTTCACCAAGGCCGTGTAAAATGTTGACCCACAAGCTGAAAACTGTACGGCTTGCAGTTTTTACAAGGGTCTTAGGAAATTTTTGTAAGTAGTAGGCACCAATTGTTGCGAAAATTAGATGGGTCAAAGCACGAGCTACGATGACGATTGGGAAACCAGCTATTAAGAAGCCAATTGTTGTACCAATTGCAACGATTGCTGCAGTCGAAGGTTTTCTGAACATGGCCATGTCAACTGGCACATGTGAACCAAGTGTGAATGATGCGGGGCCAATCACGACTTTAAAAGGCATAATCATTGGAATAAAGATACCAATCGCGGTCAATAGACCAGTAATCGTTAAGTTTTGTGTTGTTTTTTGAACCTCATTGCGTTGCATGTGTAATCCTCCCAAAGTTTGTTTTTCTCCATCATACGCCCTGAATAGTAGAGGTGTCAAGACAGGTGTCTTGACATACGAGAAAGATACAATTGATACTAACCTAGATTGATTCGTCTAGCAGGATGCCTGCAGCGAATAAGTCGCGTTTAATCTCATCAAATACGGTTTTATCTGGTGCAGTTATCGTGTGTAAATGAATCCCATTCGTCAATGATGACAACATGGCACCTTTATGGCTAGCCATTTCTGCGGTGAAATGTGTAATATCAGCATGCGATTGAATGGTCAATGTGGCCTTGATGATGCCATAGTAAGGATGATCAATTTCAATGTTTTCCACCCAGCCACCTCGGTCAACGATCATAGCTAACTCGTTGACTGCCTGGTCAGAATCGTGTTGGCAGACGATTTTACCTCGGTAACGGCTGTTATCCTGGGCGGTGGCTTTTGTGGCTAATAGATAGCCTTGATTGGTTGCGATGATATCGTGGTCACTAGCGCGTAAAATCGCTACATCGCCTACAATAATCTGGCGGCTGACTCCGAAGGCATCGGCTAGGGTATTGGCTTTTAGTGGTCCTCTTGCATTGGTTAGAGCATTTAATAATGCGTCTCTTCTGTCGGCTGCTTTCATGCTATCTTCTCCTTTGGCTCTTGCTTAAATTATAGCATATGCAGGCCTTTTCACCACGCGCTTTGGTCATGAGCATTCGTTTGAAATCGCGCGTGACTTATGTCAAATGATAGGCCACAAGATGCCGGGGATTTGTGACTTGTTTGTGGGAAAAAGGCACACATGGTGAATAGTAGTGACTTATCTACCAGGATTTGTCATAGGTTAACCAGGTATGTGACTTACCCGGAAATATCAGTCACCTGTGATAGAGGTTAGTGGACTTTTGATGTCTAATACGTCACTTTTCATACTAACAACAGGCCACTCATGATTGGCGCTGAATATTTTCTGGATAGGTGCATCAAGTAGGCTACTGCACGTCAGCAAATGTTGCGGTATAAACGAAGCAAGGTGTTAAGTGATAAGAATAGCCAATCACGGGTGTTCGTCAGGTGATTTCAAAGAATCAGGCCGCCCCGTTGACTGAAGGTGGATTCATGGTAAAATGAAAAAGCAGTTAGAAAAGTACAGGTTAAAAATAATGAATCATAGAAAAGGAAGTTATTGAAATGGCAAAAGTTGAAAGTTTTACATTAGATCATGATGCAGTAAAAGCACCTTATATCCGCGTGGCGGGGGCAGAAACAGGACAATTAGGCGACAAATTATCTAAATTTGACGTGCGTTTCTTACAACCAAACGAAGATTCTATGCCGACAAGTGCCATCCATACCTTGGAGCATTTATTAGCAGCTTACACTCGTGACTACCTAGATGGCGTCATTGATATTTCACCAATGGGTTGCCGTACAGGTTTCTACATGATTGTATGGGGCACACCGTCTGTTGAAGAAGTGGCTACTGTAATGACGAAAGTATTAGAAGATGTTGTGAAAGCAGAGTGGACTGACGTACAAGGTACTGAACGTGGCGAATGTGGTAATTTCCGTGACCATTCGCTATGGGGTGCACAAGAATATGCGAAAGATGTCTTAGCGAAAGGCTTCTCTGTAGATCCATTTGAACGTAAAGTATTAAAATAATCGTCTTTTTCTAAGGAGATTGAAATGGATAGACAAGAGAAAATTCGTATTCTTCAAGATGTGATTCAAATTCAGTCACCTAATGGCAATGAAGAGATTGTGGCCTTATATTATAAAAATCTGCTTGAAGCATACGGGATTGATGCGCGCATTATTCCTTATAGTGACGGGCGTGCCAACTTGGTGGCTGAAATTCATGGTCAAGACCAGGGGAAAATTTTGGCGGTTTCGGGGCATATGGATGTGGTAGATGCCGGTAATGCCGACTTGTGGGATTTTCCACCGTATGCTGCTGAGATCCATGACGGCCTGATTTATGGACGCGGGACAACAGATATGAAGGCTGGCTTAACGGCGCTGATTATCGCCATGATTGAACTGAAAGCATCTGAGGAGCCCTTCAAGGGGACAGTCCGTCTTTTGGCAACCGTTGGCGAGGAAGTTGGTATGATGGGGGCTGAACAGCTGACCCAAATGGGATTCACACAAGATATCACGGGTATGCTGATTGCAGAGCCAACGAAACCCTTCTATCATACGAAACATAAGGGTTCTATTCAGTATCAGGTCATTGCACATGGCCGAGCTGCCCATTCTTCAACGCCTGACAAGGGCATTAATGCGATCTTGTTAATCAATGAGTTCATCAATAAGACCAATGCCAAAATGGCAGCCGCAACCAAGTTAGCCTACAATGATACCTTGGGTGCTACTTTAAATGTCTTTACTATGATTGCAGGGGGCAACCAGATTAATTCTGTGCCAGAGGCAACCATCCTATCAGGAAACGCCCGCACGGTGCCAGAGGTGGGCAACGATGTGGTGATTGGTATTTTTAATGAGGCGATTGACAGTATTAATGCCAAGGGTCAGGGGTCATTGGCCTTGAATATTCTACAAAATAATCAATTTGCTGACGGTGCCAATGACTCGGACCTAGTCGCGAGCATCTTAGCGGTTGATCCGGATGCGGAAAACCGCGGGTTGAGTGCCGCAACCGATGGGGCAATTTTTACTGACGTTGACAATGATTTTGATTTTGTCATCTATGGTCCAGGCGATATGGCGGATGCGCATACCATCAATGAAGCGATTGGTGTCGATGAGTATCTTGAGTTTATCGCGCGTTATGGGGCAATTTACCGTTCGTATTTAAATGAATAGGCAACAAAAAAACGGATCGCAAAGATCCGTTTTTTTTATCGTTTTAAAATTATGAGAGATTTGGTATTACTGGTAAAATATGAAGTGTGATTAGCCGAATAATAAGTTTGTAATTGGTACTGTAAGTGGTGATAAAACTACTACAGTGATACCAGTTATAACCATTGATAATCCAGACATTGCACCTTGAACTTCACCCATTTTGATTGCTTCAGTTGTACCCATAGCGTGGGCAGAAGTACCCATGGTAATACCTTGCGCAACTGGGTCGTCGATTCCTGCAAGCTGGTAAACTTTCTCACCAATAACAGCACCGATAACACCTGTAAAGATAACAACGGCGGTTGTGATAGAGACAATCCCACCTAATGAATCAGAAACCCCAACTGCGATGGCAGTTGTAACTGATTTAGGAATCAATGTACCAACCATTTCTGGTCCGAAATTGAAGATTAACGCAAAAATATAAATCATTGCTGTATGGATAATCACACCTGTTAAAATCGATACGATAATTGGTTTCGCATATTGTTTCAAGTATTCAAAGTTCTTTTCAAGTTTCACAGCTAAAGAAACTGTCGCAGGTGTGATAAATAGTTTGAAGAAGCCACCACCGTTATTATCGTAGGTTTCTAGTGGAATACCTGTGAATAAAAGGAATAAAATAATGACGATGATCGAGAAAGCTAGTGGTATAAATAATGGGTTAGGCCATTTTTTATTTAAGTAGTCTGCAAGTAAGTAGATACCAATAGTTAATGTTACCCAAAACATTGAGTTATTCATAAGTGTTTCTAACATAATTGGCTAGTCCCCCATTCTTTCTTTATTTAATTTTTTAGCATCATCACGACGCTTGATTCCTTGAACGCTACGTCCAGCTAGAATCATTGTAAGGGTAGTTGTTACTAGCATGATAATAATTAGTTGCCACCATCTGTCTGCTAAGACATCGAAGTTAGCCATGATACCAACCCCAGATGGTACAAATAGGATAGCCATGTTTGCGGTAATCCAGGTTGCTACGCTGTCTACTTTGTCAATATCCAATAGTTTAGTGTGTAGTGCGAAGAACATTAGAATCATCCCAATTACACTACCAGGAATCGCAATGAATGATGAAATTAATTCAGAGACGATTGTACCCAATAATGAGAATAGGAAAATCCAAAACAATTGTTTGATGATTTTCATTTTTGTTTCTCCTTGTTTCCATTTTTTGTTATTTTTAGAACGATTTTGTATATCTTATCTATAACATTACGTTGAAAGCGCTTCACTAACAAATTTATTAATTTTATAGTATTATAAATTCTGTTAATATATAATAGAGAGAATTAATAGCAATAAAATGCTTATGACCACGTACATTTTGGAGGTAAACAGTGAATATCCAAGATCTTATTTATTTTAATGATTTAGCGAAAACCCTAAATTATACTGAAACAGCGCACAATTTTTTTGTCTCCCAGCCCACAATTTCATTAGCTGTGAAACGTTTAGAGGAAGAATTTGATACAAATTTGTTCAATCGCCAACGATTTAGCAAGGGCATGACCATAACTGAAACGGGTGAATTATTGTTAGATTTTTCCAATAGGCTCGTCTTACAACTAGCAGCGACCAAACAAAAAATTAGAGACACCAGCAACAATGTTGTTTCATTCGGTTTTCTCCCTACTATTGGTGGGGCTTTATGGCCGCGTTTTATTCCACAAGTGAAGAAGGCTAGCCAGATATTCATTTTTACGAAGAAGAAAGTTCGGATGTCATGTTTGAACTTGTCAAAACCGGAGAAGTACCAATTGCCATCATAGGCCATGATAAACCTGATATTTCCGATGAAAGCATTCAGCAGACACCCATTTTAAAAGAGACGTTTACTTTGTGGACGAAGGCAGACCATCCATTAGCTAAGAAAAGCATCATTACCCCAGCTGATTTGAAGGGTGAAACTTTACTGTCTTTGTCACAAGGCTATACGCATCAACGTATTTTCCATGACTGGTTAGCAGCGAACCACTTAGAAGATGAGGTAACCTTGCTTTATACTAAAGAGATTAGAACAGCCTTATCAATAGCGAGTACGTCACATATGTTGGCTTTCATGTCCCCAATTATTGCTGACCGACATTTAGATTTGGTCCAATTGACCATTGAAAGTGCACCAAAATTCTATATTTCACTCGTTGTGAATACCGCAGAACAATATGGCCACAATCAACGCGTTTTTAATGAAGAGATGGCCGATATCGCCTCTGATTTGTATGAACAATTCAGTGCATTAGAAACTAAACGATCAATTGAATAGGGCAGCAGTACAAGTAACGCAATAGATGCGCATAAGTTATGGGACTATTGATAGAAAAGAGTAGGCCAAAATGAGAATCCTTCCATAAAGGGTGGATTCCTTTGTCCTTGTTTTGTCAATCCAGTAAAGCGTGGTAGAATGAAAAGACTGAAGAAAAGGATGATGAACGTGAAACAAAAATATACAACACCTGTACAAAAAAATGATACCTTTGAGGGCACCATTGAAGATTTAACATTCCAAGGATTGGGCGTAGCCAAAGTTGAAGGCTATCCAATTTTTGTAGAAAATGCCCTAACAGGCGAAGAAGGAACGATTTTAGTCGTTTCTGTCGGCAAAAAATACGGCTACGGTAAGATGATTGACTTGCAAAAAGCCTCTCCAGACCGGGTTGAATTAGTCGATAAAGTATCAAGCCAAGTTGGTACTATGCCATTACAACACATGACTTACCAAGCACAACTTGCCTTCAAGCAAAAACAAGTGGCCGATGCCCTACATAAATTCGGCTTGGATAAAGGTCGTACTGTTCACCCAACAGTAGCAGCGGACCAACCATTCAACTACCGTAACAAAGCCCAAATTCCAATTGGCACCAACGAAGAGGGTCAATTATATTCAGGTTTCTACCGTAAAAACTCACACGACATCATTCCAGTTGAAGACTTCAAAATTCAATTACCGGGCATCGATGAAGCAATTGCCACCATCGTTGCTATCTTAAACAAACATAATTTAAAAGGCTACAACGAACAACATCACAGCGGGTTAATCCGTAATCTTGTGATTCGTAAAGGTTACTACACTGATCAAATGATGGTCATCATCGTTGTGAATGGTCATTCATTACCTGAAGAAGAAACCATTGTAAGCGAAATTGTAGAAGCTTTACCAAATATTGTGTCTATTATGTTGAATGCCAACGTGAAACAAACAAATGTTGTCATGTCAGGCCAACAACATATTCTATACGGTGCAGACCGTTACGAAGATAAGATGTTTGATTTAACTTACGAAATCTCAAGCAAATCTTTCTTCCAAATTAACACACCGCAAGCTGAAAAATTGTATCAATTAGCGATTCAAGCTGCAGACTTACAAGGTGACGAAACAGTTATTGATGCATACTCAGGTATTGGTACCATTACCTTATCACTTGCCCAAAAAGCCAAGACCGTTTATGGGGTAGAAGTTGTAGCTGACGCTGTGAAGATGGCGAAAAATAATGCTGCGAAAAATGCCATCCATAACGTACACTTCGAAACTGGCCAAGCTGAAAGAGTCATGGGCGAATGGGTCAAAGCCGGCGTTAAACCAAACGTTGTCGTGGTCGATCCACCACGTAAAGGACTTGATGACTACTTCATCAACTCAACAATTGAAGCAAATCCAGATAAGATTGTTTACGTATCATGTAACCCAACAACGATGGCACGCGACGTTGCTAAATTTGTTGAGGCAGGTTATGACTTCACCGAAGTTCAACCATTAGATATGTTCCCGCAAACTTGGCATACAGAAGCAGTACTTGTGTTGAGTAAATAATTTTTAGCTTAATGCAAATAAAAAATTAGGCACACTTAACTTCGTCTTATAGGGGGGATTAGGTGTGTTTTTTGTGATATTAGGAATTCTTGTATTTGTAAAAAATAAATAACCATTATTTAGGATTTATTCGCCTAGATAAGTTCCGCAAATTTAGAAAAGGGCATTTATTTTTACAAAAAGATGCCTAATCCACAAAATAGGAAATCTATTTGAACAGATAGATGCCCAAATTTATCAAAAAGGCATTTATTGTATAAAATAAGTCCACTCCATTGATAAATAATTTGTCGCATTTCATTATGTTGTCCCTTCATTCCTGCTAGGTAGATGGGCAAATCAATTGATTAAGGATAATCATTTATAAGTGTTGACTTTCGGCATGCCATACTCTAGAATGTGGATAAATATCATTCAGTAAGGAGAATCAATTAGAAATGCGCATTTAATCTCAGAGTAGCTAAACTTAAACCAAGAAAAACGCTGGGATAAGTCTGCTTATTTGAGAGGATGCCATATCTATTGGGATCCAATTAAGTTTAACTGCTCTTTTTTCATGTCGGTAGCTTTGCCACAGTAAAGGAGTTTTTTTATGTTACAAATTCAATCTTTAAATATGCACCACACACGAAACCACCAACAATTAATTGAAGAAGCCAATTTTGTCATCAATCCCGGAGATCGAGTAGCCTTAATAGGCGCAGAAGGAACAGGTAAAAGTTCCCTACTTCGCTGGATTTATAATCCGAGTCTTACTCCCGAATATATCAATATAACAGGTCAAATGAAAAATGACTTCGGTAAAATGGCTTATCTGCCCCAAGTGATGGACGCAGAGACACTTCAATCAACCATTGATGACTATTTATTCAACCCTGATGATGCAGCGACAACAGATTTTAATTTGTTATTTCAAGCTGCACAAACCTTAGACTTTGACGTTAATGCCCTTGATGGGGGATTGAAAATGTCTCAATTATCGGGCGGTCAACAAATCAAATTACAATTGGTTAAGTTGATGGCCTCAGATCCTGACTTTTATTTGTTAGACGAGCCGAGTAATAATTTAGATTTCGCAACACAAAAATGGTTGATTCATTTTATTAAGACAACGCCAGCAACCTTCCTTTATGTTTCTCATGATGAACACCTCCTTCAAGAAACGGCAACCAAAGTAATCCATTTAGAGCAAGTGCACCATAAAACGAAGCCTCGGTTTACGACCAAACAAGCCAATTATCAAGCGTATGTAGATGAAAGGCGAGAACGTTTTACCAAGGTTACGCAAATTGCCAATAAGCAAGTACAAGAATACAAAGGCCTCAAGAAGAAAAACAATGAGATTCAACAGTCGGTTGATCACCAGTTGGAAATCACCAAAGATGTTTCAGTTGGTCGCATGTTAGCAAAAAAAATGAAAAACTTAAAGTCACAAGAAAAAAGATTTGACCGTGAGAAAGGTAATTTTACGGAAAAACCGCTTGCGGATGATTTAATCAATATCGAATTCAATAGAACCAAACCTTTGGATAACAAATTATTGCTAAGCCTTTACCAATATGAGTTGAATGAACCTGTGCCACATTTGATTCAAAACATTCATTTTAATTTTCATAGCCACGATAAGGTTGGTTTTTATGGCGAGAATGGTGTTGGCAAAACGAGTTTGCTAGCAGTTTTATATAATATGCTTAGTCAACGTGAAGATATTCAACTGGGCTACATGCCACAAAATTATCAAGACCAGTTTGATATGGAACAAACGGCGATTGATTTTCTGACAGTGGTTGGCGATAAAGAAGAACATACGCTAATTATGACCGTTCTTGGCAGCAGTCTGTTCACTGTTGAAGAAATGCAACAACCAATTAAACGACTGTCAGGTGGACAACAAGCCAAGCTATTTCTACTGAAAATGAGTATGGAAGGGAGTAATGTCATCTTGTTAGATGAACCTACGCGAAATTTTTCTCCTTTGTCACAAGGGGAATTACGTACCATGTTCCAGGAATTTACAGGTGGCATCATTGCTATATCACATGATTTATTATTTATGGAGGCTGTATGTGACAAGATCTATGAAGTAACGAGCAATGGTCTTCTTGAACATAAAAATAATCAATTTAGCAATTAAATATAGGCACACTCAAATTCCCTTGTAGGGGTGTTGAGTGTGTTTTTTTCGTGCGCTCAATGTAGATAAGGTCCTCAATTTTTCAACCATAGTACTTTTAAAAAATAAAAACTACTTATTCTGAACCTATTTGCATAGATAGGTCCTGCAAATTAAGAAAAGGGCATTTATTTTCCCGAAAAGATGCCAAATCCATAAATTAGGGAATCTATTTGTATAGAAAGATGCCCTAAATTATCAAAAAGGAATGTATTGTATAAAATAAGTTCCACCTTCATCTCAGACAGCGCTAATCTAAATCCACCCAAAATGATACTTGTCACTATTCAATCTGTTCGTATACTTAAACATACCATTTAGATGATGAAATCGCTATAATAAGGATAACGATCGACTGACAAGGGGGGATGGAAAGATGTTTAAAGATGGCAAAGTATATTTAGGATTGAGTAGTGACAATAAACCAGTAAGTATGGACTTAGCGATGGCCAACCGTCACGGGTTAATTGCAGGTGCGAGTGGTACAGGGAAGACCATTACAATGAAAGTATTAGCGGAATCATTCGCGGATGCTGGTGTACCAGTATTTATGTCCGATATTAAAGGGGATGTTTCTGGAATCATTGAGGCCGGTGAATCATCAGATAAGATGGAAGAACGGATTGACCGATTTGCCCTGCGTGATGTTTTCCAATTTAAAGGCTATACCACAACATTTTGGGATGTGTATGGCCAACAAGGACATCCAGTTCGCGCAACGATTTCTGACATGGGGCCAGATCTATTATCTCAAGTATTTAATCTAACGGAAGCGCAAGAAGGCGTCCTCAACATCATCTTCAAGATTGCAGATGACAAAGGCTTGTTACTGACCGATTTAAAAGATTTGAAAGCCATGATCGCCTATGTGGGTGAACATCGTAAAGAATTCCTGCTCGATTACGGGAATATCACTAGTCAGTCGCTTGGCGGTATCACACGAGCCTTAATCCCGATTGAAGCCCAAGGTGGCGATCAATTCTTTGGGCAACCAGATTTAGATATTCATGACTGGATTCGTACCGATAGTAACGGCAAGGGAATGATTAACTTACTAAATGCCGTGCAATTGGTGCAAAGTCCTAAATTGTATGCCATGTTCTTATTGTGGTTGATGTCAGAATTATTCGAATCATTACCAGAAGCAGGGGACAGCGATAAACCAAAACTAGTCTTCTTCTTCGATGAAGCGCATTTGTTGTTCACAGATACACCGAAATTCTTGTCCAAAAAATTGAACAAGTGGTGAAACTTATTCGATCAAAAGGTGTGGGTATTTACTTCGTCACTCAAAGCCCTGCCGATATCCCTGATCCAGTCTTAGCCCAACTATCCAACCGAATCCAACATGCCTTGCGTGCCTATACACCGGCTGAACAGAAAGCTGTGAAAACAGCAGCCGAGTCCTTTAGACCCAACCCATCATTTGATACATCGACGGTTATCTCAACACTCGGCGTTGGCCAAGCCCTAGTATCTACGCTTGACGGTGAGGGAATCCCACAAATGGTAGAACAAACGGCGATTATACTGCCACAAAGTAAAATGGCACCAGCAGCACCAGAAAACATTCAACAAGCCATGGCCGATGATGGGATGAGCAAATACGATCAAACGGTTGAAAAAGATTCGGCCTATGAATTATTACAAGCAAAACAAGATGAAACACAGGCCGAAGCGCAACTATCTGCAGAACGCGAAGCCTTCGAAAAAGAAAAAGCAGAATATGCCGCAGCTAAGGAAAAAGAAAGCGAAGCCCAAGCGAAAGCAGCTGAAAAAGCGCAAAAAAAAGCCGAAAAAGCTGCCGCCGAAGAAGCCAAACGCGCAGAACGTCGCCGCGCCAAAATTGAAAGCCAGGTCATCTCTACAGCAAGCCAACTGATTAAACGAGGCATCTTGAATACCTTGAAGAAGCACTTCATGTAACATGTTTCGAATGTTTGATTACTCAAAGTTGGCAAAAAAATAGGTCTCACCAAGTGAAAATTTAACACAATTATTTCAGAGCATATCATTAATGCCGGTCCTATTTTTTTGGCTAAATCATTAAATCCATCATAGATTGTACAATATTGTTTTAGATAAACCCATAATATTGGGCTTTTGTGTCTCATCTTCTCCTTTAATTCCTTAAAAATTAAAGGATTTACTAGACAAGGCTTGATTTTTTAGTAAAATGAGAGTAACAAAAGATGATAGCGCTTACAAATTCTGATATTTAAGGAGAGATAAACAATGAATTTGGATTGGATAAAAACGCGCGCAATTACCTCCCCCAAAAAGGTGGCTGTAATTGATCCATTAAAAGAAACAGAATTTACTTATCAAGAATTAAATATGCGGGCAGAAATACTTGCTAGGCACCTGGTAGAAGAAGCGGGTATTCGTAAAGGTGACCGTATCGGAGCTTTTGTGCCTAACGATATTGCCATTATTGATATGTTGTTAGCTGCAATTAAGATTGGTGCTGTTTTTGTGCCACTTAATTGGCGATTGAAGCCTGTAGAAATTGCTCGAGTAGTTGAAGATGCGGGTATAGAATATATTTTATATGCAACTAATCATTTAGACCGTCTATCAGAAGTACCTGACGCTTACATCAAGTACAATGTGGACGAGGCTGAATATAATCAAATGATGGATTTATCGAACCACAAACCTTTTAAAAGTACCCCTGTTGATTGGGAAGATCCTATCCTATTGATTTATACCTCAGGTTCAACCGGTCGACCAAAAGGGGTCATTCATACCCATGAAAGTTATCTAAATAACGTATTCAATCAAATCACTTCTTGGAGAATGAGTGAAGATTGGGTAACAATTGGCTCAACCCCAATGTTCCACATTTTAGGTTTTATTGATATTGCGATACCAATGTTAGTTGTAGGTGGTCAATTAGTCTTAGAACGCTACTTCAACTATGAAACCATTAACGATTGGATCCGTACCTACAAACCAAATGTACTAGTCATGATTCCAACCATGTACTACGGTATTATCGCTTCACCTGACTTTAAACCAGAAAACTTGATGAGCGTAGACTTATTAGTCGCAGGAGGGTCACCACCATTACCAGCTGTACAAAAAGTTTTCCAGCAAATGGGTAAAATTATTATTAACGCCTACGGCTTAACCGAAGCGCCTTTATTAACGTTTAATACTAGTCAACGCGCTAATGAGCGCCCAGCTACAATTGGTTCTCCTCTTTTATTTGATGAAATGATCGTTGTAGATGATGAGATGCACCCATTACCACAAGGTAAAATTGGTGAATTGTTGGTGAAAGGGAAGAACGTAACACCTGGTTATTGGAAGCTACCTGAAGAAAATGCCAAAGCTTTCCATAATGGCTATTTTAGAACTGGGGATTTAGCTTACTTAAACGAATATGGGGAAATGACTATAGTCAATCGTTTGAAAGAATTGATTATCACTGGTGGGGAAAATGTCTTACCATCTGAAGTTGAGGCTGTATTAAGCCAGCATCCATTGGTTAAATCAGCTATTGTACTTGGATTTGAACATCCAAAATTTGGTGAATCTGTTTCAGCAGCGATCATGGTCAATAAAGATGTTGAAGGCGCAGACAAATTCCAAGAAGTACTAGATCAATTCTGCTTGGAAAAACTTGCGGGTTATAAGACGCCAAAACTTTACATGGAAATTGACGAAATCCCAGTTAACTCGGTTGGTAAACCAGACCGTATAGAACTTAGTCGTATGATGGCAGCGCACGCTAAAGAAAATTTGACAGCAAGCGCAGGTAATTAGCAAATAAATTTCATGAAGCACTTGGAAGCTTATTCTCCTGGTGCTTTTTTTATTTTACCGTAAACTTAGCTAATAACTAAATGACAACAAGTTTAATGATAACAGGGTTTTGTATATTCATTTTTAATGAATAACATAAGTTAAACTTATAATAAAATCTTAATTCGTTATTTTAGAAAGCGTTTACATAAACTATTAACATAAGTAATAGTTTATATTAATGGTACTTATTTTCTTTTATGATTTATTGGGATTATCATGTACTTGTAAGCGATATCATCTTTGTTAGTTCCAATTGTAAGAATGAGATAAAAAATAAAATAACCAGTCTAGAAATTCAAATTTAATTATAAGGAGTGTTTACCTCATGGAAAATAGAGAAGCAGTATTAAAAGCGTTATTCCCAGAAGATATCTTAAAGATTTCAAGTGGTTTAACTGATGGAGAAATTGAAGTTTTAAAACAGTTAGTAGAGCTATTAGAAAGCAAATACCGCAGTGGCTTAAATGAAGCATGGGTTACTGAATCAGAACCAGAAGGATTTTTTGAAGACATTGGTAAATTAAGATACTTTGACAATCCCCTTTTATTTGAAGGGCGTGAAGGTAAAAAGACAACCAGTCAATTGTTCCAATTCTTTTTCGCTTTTACCCTATCACGTTTTGATGTGTCCTTGAATACCTTATTAGGTGTTCATACGGGTCTTGGCTTTAATACTTTCCTATTTGGCGGTAGTCCAGAACAAGTCCAAAAATATATCCCAAAATTAGCCAGTCACCAATTGCGTACCTGTTTCGCCTTAACTGAACCAAACCACGGTTCTGATGTAGCTTGGGGATTAGAAACAAGTGCTAGACGCGAAGGCGACAAATGGATTATCAATGGTGAAAAACGGTGGATTGGTGGTGCTTCAGTTGCTGATGTGATTCCAGTATTTGCCCGTGATGAAGAGACTGGTAAGCCAAAATGCTTTATTGTTCAAGCGGGACAAGCTGGTTTGGATATTGATGTAATTCAAAATAAAATTGCTCTAAAAATTGTGCCAAATGCCAACATCCATTTGAAAGATGTTGAAGTAGCTGAAAGTGATCGACTACAAAATATCAATTCATTTAAAGATATTGCGAAAGTTTTATATTCAACACGTGCAGGAGTTGCCAACATGGCCACCGGTGCGATGGCTGGGGCATTACAAGCTAGCCTGAAATATGTCACTGAGCGTAAGCAATTTGGTAAAGAAATTTCTAATTATCAATTAGTACAAGAAAAATTAGCCATGATGCAAGGGAATTTAACCGCTGCAATGGCTCTATGTTCACAAATTGCACGTCAACAAGAAGAAGGTGACTACAACGAGGTAGTAACTTCAGTCGGTAAAATGATGAATGCATTAAGACTTCGGGAAACAGTGGCGATGGGACGCGGAATCTGTGGAGGTAACGGGATTGTAGTAGACAATGATATTGCTCGATTCTTTGCAGATGCAGAAGCCGTTTATACCTATGAAGGAACGCATGAAGTAAATGCTTTAGTCATTGGTCGTGCTTTAACTGGACAAGCAGCATTTAATTAGTATTTAAAGCAACAATAATAGAGCGTTGGGTAGAAAAGGCAGATAAGCTACGCTACCCAATCTCTAATTATAGACAATTGATCAAAGATGGAGGGAAATACAATGACAATTACAAAAGCGACCGTTCTCGGGGCTGGTGTCATGGGGAGTCAAATTGCCGCCTTACTCGTAAATGCGGGATTGAAAGTACAATTATTAGATGTTGTCATCGATGAAAATGAACCCAATAAACTTTCTAAGTCTGGCTATGACCGTATCACTGACCGGAAGAAGCCAATGTTATATCAAAGTCAATTTCAAGGTAACTTAACCTATGGGAATTTTGATCATGACTTAAGTGAACCATCAGATAGTGATATTTTTATTGAAGCAGTTAAAGAAGATATCAAGATTAAACACGCGATTTGGGAAAAGATTGCTGCGGTTGCTAAACCAGAAGCTATCCTAGCGACAAATACTTCTGGTATCCCAATTCAGGCAATAGCTAAAGTTTTTAAGGGGGCTGAGCGTGAACGATTCTTAGGCATGCACTTCTTTAATCCACCACGCTATATGAAATTGGTGGAATTGATTCCAACTGAGTTTACGTCTGAAGCGACGGTTAATCAATTAAAAGTCTTTACTGAGAAAAAATTAGGTAAAGGGGTAGTTATAGCCAATGATGTACCAGCCTTCATCGCTAATAGAACGGGCACCCATTCTATGAATGACATTATGTACCGAGCTGAACGTGACGGCTTGTCAATCACGGAAGTAGATGCCTTAACAGGAAAAGCGATTGGCCGGCCACGCACTGGTACTTATGGGCTATCTGACTTAGTAGGGAATGATGTGGCTACTTTTGTAGTTGGAGGCTTGACGCAAGATCCAAGCGAACAACCATATTTCAACCAACCTACTTTAATTGGCAAATTGGTTGAAGCAGGGGCTTTAGGTAATAAGGTTGGCCATGGTTTTTATAAGAAAGAAGGCCGTCAACGTTTAGTATTAGACCCAGAAACATTGACTTATAAACCAGCTGAAAAACCAAATCTACCTATTTTAGCTAAATTCTCTAGTAACTTGAAAAAGAATATGGACGTCATCTTTAATGCCACAGATACAGCTGGTAAGTTCCTTTGGGAAACTTTAGCGAGTACCTTCTATTATGCAGCCAATAATATCCCTAAAGCGGCAGCAGATTACAAAGATATCGACCGGGCAATGGTTTGGGGTTTCAATTGGAAAGTCGGACCCTTCCAACTTTGGGATTTAATGGGCTTTGAACGGGTTAAAAAACGTATTGAAAAAGAGATTGGTCCCCTACCTGAATGGGTAGCTAATCGAGATGAGCCATTTTACAAAGAAGGGGAGATTCTTGAGAATCTAACCCCAATGAGTGAAAAGGTAGATGCAAATATTTGGGAAACAGAGGCATCAACCTTAAGTGTTATCAATGATAATCAGTTATTATTCAATTTTCACACACCAAATAATACGATTACAGGCGAGTTATCAGCTGAATTGATTAAAGCTGTGGATGAATTAGAGTCTGGTGACTATGTGGGGATGGTAATTTATTCAAATGGGCCGCATTTCAGTCCTGGTGCGAATTTGAATATGATGAAAGAAGCCATTGAGTCTGACGAGGTTGATGAGTTAATTGGTCAAACAATCAGTGAACTACATGAAGCGGTTAACCGGGTTCGCTACACAGCAAAACCAATTGTAACAGCCGTTCGTGGTCGTGCACTTGGTGGCGGGGCAGAATTGGTTTTAGCGTCACCATATATTGTTGCTGCGGCGGAATCTTATATCGGCTTAGTTGAAGTGGGTGTTGGTTTAGTCCCTGGTGGCGGTGGTTTAGCGGAATTAACGGAACGTGTAATGAATATGCCAATCCAAAAAGATGCAAAAATGCGTATTCTAGGAGATGTCATTACGCGTGTAGCTTCTGGTGATGTATCAATGTCAGCTTATGAAGCCAGAGATAAATACTATCTAAGACAGTCTGATGATATTGTAGCAGCTAGTGATAGCGTAGTGGAGATTGCTTTTGACAAGTTAACTTACTTATCTAAGACGAACTTTATTCCGCGGACTAAGGTGAACTTCCCAATTCTGGGTACTAGCTTCAAAGCGGTTGTGGAAGGTCAATTAGATGCCATGCGACTAGGTCATTTTATCAGTGACTATGATATGGAATTAGGGTTAACCGTTGCAGAAATTATGACAGGTGGGGACTTACCTGAGGGAACACTTGTTAACCAAGATTGGTTACAACATCTAGAAAAAATGCATTTCCTTAGATTAGCGAACAACCAAAAAACATATGAACGGATTGCCTATATGTTAGAAACACGTAAACCATTACGAAACTAGTGGATGAAATTAGGAAGGAATGAACGAATGATGCAAGATGCTTATATCGTTTCTTATGGACGATCAGCGATTGGTAAAGGGCGGCCGAATGGTGCCCTAGCCAATGATCGTCCAGATGATGTTGCTGCTGAAGTATTAAAAGGGGTCATTGACCGTATTGAAGGTAACTTTGATCCAGCTTTAATTGAGGATGTCATTGTCGGATCAGCCTTTCCGGAAGGTGTACAAGGGATGAACTTTGCCCGTACAATTGCCTTACGGGCGGGGTTACCTTATACAGTTGCTGGTCAAACAGTGAACCGCTATTGTTCATCGGGATTGCAAACAATTGCTATAGCAGCTAATGCTATTATGGCTGGTCAATCAGATGTGCTAGTAGCTGGTGGTGTTGAGTTTATGAGTGCAGTTCCGATGGGTGGGAATGAACCAACGAATAACCCAACCTTACAAACAGAAGATTCGGGTGTGTCTTATCCAATGGGGTTAACTGCTGAAAATGTAGCAAGTAAATATAAGGTTAGTCGCGAAGACCAGGATGCATTTGGTGTAGAAAGTCATCGCCGGGCCCACAAAGCACAAACTTCTGGTCGTTTCAAGGATGAGATTATACCGGTTACTACCCATAAAGTGCGCTATACCGAACATGGCCCACAGGTAGAAGAAAAAATCTTTGATCAAGATGAAGGGATTCGACCAGAGTCTTCAATGGAAACTTTAGGAAAATTACGGACAATCTTTAAGGCAGATGGCACTGTGACAGCAGGAACAGCTTCACAAATTTCTGATGGTGCAAGTTTTGTTGTCTTAATGTCAGGCGATAAAGTCAAAGAATTAGGGGTTAAACCAATTGCTCGTTTTGTTGGCTTTAAGGCTGTTGGCGTTGATCCAAAATATATGGGGATTGGCCCAGCCTATGCCATTCCAGAGGTCTTAGAACTTACTGGCTTAACTTTAGATGATTTAGATTTAATCGAGTTAAACGAGGCCTTTGCCTCCCAAGCTTTAGCGTCAATTCGTGAATTAGGTATTGATCAATCCATCACTAATGTGAATGGTGGAGCGATTGCCCTAGGGCATCCTCTAGGGGCAACAGGTGCGATTTTAACATCAAGGTTACTAGCTGAAATGGGCAAGCGTGAAGATAGTAAGTACGGCATGGTGTCTATGTGTATAGGTGCTGGTATGGGTGCTGCGGGTATCTTTGAGTATATTCACTAGACAAGATGGTATAAGGACTCGCTAAGTTATTCAAATTCTATTAGCTTGGCTAGTCCTTCGCCCATTTTGCAAAGGAGTAAATCAATGTTTGAAACAATTTTATTTACCATCGAGAACCAAATTGCAAGGATTACCTTTAATCGTGAAGCTTCCGGTAATGCCTTTTCTGAAACAACTTATCAGGAAGTGATTGATGCTGTAGCATCGGTTGAAGAGAATCCAGATGTAAAAGCGATTGTAATTACAGGGGCTGGAAAATACTTCTGCGCTGGTGGTGATATTCGCCAATTTAAAGACTTGGCAGCGTCGGGTGAAGGTATTCCCGAATCAGGTGTGATTAAAACGGGAGAAATGGTTGCAGCAGTTCGTAGGTCGTCTAAACCAGTGATAGCAGCCGTAAATGGTGTGGCAGCTGGTGCTGGGTTAGGCTTAGCCTTAGCTTGTGATTTTATTTTGATGGGAGAAAATGCACAATTAGTGACAGCCTTTATTCAGATGGCTTTTCCAGGAGATACTAGCTTACTGTTTAATTTGAGTGAGTCAATTGGGACCTACCGAACTAACCGTCATGTGATGTTAAATGAACCCATCACAGCTGAGTTAGCTGAAAAATATGGCCTAACCTATCAAGTAGTGCCGGATGCAGATTTACTAGCAGCCGCTTTGAACTTGGCTAGTCGTTTTGTTGCTAGTCCTTCTGTAGCTATAGCTTATCAAAAAGCAATAATGTATGATCTACAATATCCAAAGGCTTTAGAGAATAACCAATTAGAAGCGAAATATATGCGTGAAGCTTCCTTAACTGCAGATCACCGCGAGGCAGTAACTGCTTTCTTAGCAAAAAGAAAGCCTCAGTTTCAAGGGAAATAGTTTGGTGTGTTAAACTATTGGCAAGAAGAAACGTAAAGGGGCCAAAAATATGGACATCAACCAAATGCAGTATTTTGTGGAAATTGTAAAATCAAATGGTAATTTAACAGTTGCCGCAGATAACCTTTTTGTCTCACAGTCAGCGCTAAGCCAATTTATTAAAAACTTTGAAAAACAGCAAGGTGTGTCTCTCTTTAACCGAAAGAACGGAAGAATTGTAAGCGTTTCTGAATCTGGGATGCGGGTTTATGGGTCAGCTTTAAAAGTCTTGAACCAATACAACAACTTGGAACAAGTCATTGAGAAAGAATCACTCGTCCACAAGGGGCGCATCAAGATTGGGATTCACCCAACTTATTTAAGGTTTTTCTTTAATAAGTTTATTCCACGATTCCTCATTGAAAACCCAGATGCCCACATTGAAATTGTGGAAGCTGGGACAAATGATTTATACCAGATGCTTGAAGATAATATGATTCATATGGCCGTTTTAGTACCACCTGAAACAATGGATGAAGATAAATATGAATCCCATCAATTAGTACGAACAGAAATTGTGGCTTTTATGGGACCAGACCATCCTTTAAGGACGAAACGCGTACTTAAATGGTCACATCTAGATGGCTATCATTATGTCACTTATAACAAGGAAGATGTGGTACATGATTTGGTTATGGAGAAATTACGCACCCATGATTCTAAGGCGATTCAATTATTTACTTCAGGCTCTTGGGACTACATGATTGAAACTGTCCTCTATAATCAGTTGGTGGCGTTATTACCAACAGTATATTTTAGTTTATTTATTGCCAAATTAAATCAGATGGGGATTGTGGAGAAACGATTTGAAGACCCTATTCCCTATATTCCAACCTTAGTACGTGAGAAAAAAGCAGGGTATTCAAAAGTTGAAAACTTTGTTTACCAATCTATTTTAGAGAATTTCTATCTAGAAAATGAAAGTCTTAAATATGATTTTCTAGATGAAGCTTAATTAGTGGTTATTAGATAAATACCGTACGGACAATGAACTTTCATGATAAGTGCAGGCCTATTTGATAACCTCTAGTCGTTAATATGAGAAGGAGCGATCCAATATGCAAACGCGTGTCACTGAAATGCTCAATATTCAGTATCCAATTATCCAAGGGGGAATGCAGTATATGTCGCTGGCTGAACTTGCTTCAGCTGTGTCAAATGCTGGTGGACTTGGTATAGTACCGTCCATGGCTTTCCCGGATGTCGATAGTTTAAGAGCTGAAGTCAAAAAAATGAAAACTTTAACTGATAAACCCTTTGGCTTCAACATTTCATTAGTACCTGAAGTAGCCATGCCAGAAGTGATTATGGATTATATTCAAGTCTTGGTTGAAGAGGGGGTACCAGTAGTTGAAACTTCTGGTCAACGACCAAGAAACTTTATCCAACCATTGAAAGATGCTGGTATTAAAGTGATTCATAAAGTTACCTCCATCCGCCATGGGTTAGCGGCACAGGAAGATGGGGCTGATATCATTGCCTTTGTTGGTGCTGAAGGTGGTGGCCACCCAGGAGTAGACCTTGTTTCTGGTCCAGTACTTTGGGCTAAAGCGGTAGAGAAAATATCTGTACCTGTATTGGCTGCTGGTGGGATTGTGGATAGTAAAAGCCTATATGCTGCTATGGCTTTAGGTGTAGATGGTGTCTTAATGGCCACTAGATTTCTAGCAACACCAGAAGTGAATGCTTCGGATACTTATCGGCAGGCCTTATTACAGATACCAGAAAATGGGACTGTTTTAACAATGACCTCTTTAAGAAATGCTATGCGTGTGGCTAATAATGAAATGGCTCAAGAAATCCTTCAAGCAGAAAAAGACGGCGCGACACTAGAAACACTAATGCCTTTGATTTCAGGGCGTAGGTCTTATGAAGCGATGCAAAATGGGGATGTCCAACATGCGCAACTCAGCATGGGTCAAGGCGTGGGGCGGATTAACGAGATTATGACAGTTGATGAAATATTTGAGGAGCTTATTAATGGTTTCCAAGAACGACATGCTATATGACTAAGCTTTCGGCTGTATTTAAGTAGGAGGGTAGGCATATGGATAAACAGCAGATACTTTCAGATTTATATCCTGAAGACGTATATGGTTTCAGCCAAAAATTAACTGAAATAGAAGTTGAATTGTTGAGCAAATTGCGTCAAGTATTAGAAAATCAAATAGCGCCTACTTTAAAACAGCACTGGAAAGAAGAGACTTTTCCTTTTGAGGCTTTTAAAGCGGTCGGCGACCTAGGTTTAATGAATCATCCTGATTTATTCAAAGAAAGCCAGTACCCATATAAAGTGAGCGAATATTTTAATCTTTTCCGTTATTATGAATTGGCCAGGACGGATATGTCCTTAGCGACCTTTATGACTGTCCATGCGGGGCTAGGTTTCACTACCTTACTACAAGGCGGAAGTCAGGAACAAATTGATTATTTCGCACCAAAATTTACTAGTTTTGAGTGGCAGACTTGTTTTGCCCTAACTGAGCCCGACCATGGGTCAGATATTGCTGGCGGTATGGCGACAACAGCAGTAAGAGATGGCGATAACTGGCTACTGAATGGTGAGAAACGCTGGATTGGCGGCGCAGGTTCAGCAGATTTCATACCAATATTTGCCCGTAACCCAGAAAATAATGATATCCTTTGCTTCATGGTATCAACCGCAACCGAGGGCCTTACCGTAGAGAAGATTGATGGGAAAATAGCCCTAAGACTGGTACAAAATGGTCATATTCATCTAAAAGATGTGCAAGTTGCTGAGGCCTTTAGACTACCTAAAATTCAATCCTTTAGAGATGTTTCGCGTATCCTTTACGCAACGCGTGCAGATGTTTCCCATATTACGGCAGGTGGGCATGCGGGTGCCTTAAGGGCGGCTTTGAAATATACGGGACAGCGAGAACAGTTCGGTAAAAAAGTTAGCCAATTCCAAATTACCCAGGAAAAATTAGCGAGGATGCAAGCGAATGCTGCAACTGGCCTATCCTTATCTTATCGCTTAGCTGAACTTCAAACTGAGGGGAAATATGCTGAAGTGCCAGCTTCAATTGCTAAAATGCAAAATGCTCGTTTATTAAGGGAAACTGTAGCATTGGGTAGAGAAATTTGCGGAGGAAATGGTATTACGGTGGATACGGAAGTTGCAAGATATTTTGGAGATGCAGAGGCCATTTATTCCTATGAAGGCACACATGAAGTAAATAGTCTGATTATAGGGCGACATTTAACAGGATTTAGCGCCTTTGTATAGTTTGTTTAAAAGTCTTGTGGCGGACCGAGTGCGAAAACTTAGTCCGCTATTTTTATTGAAGCATTAAAAAGAATTTAGAGGTGGACTATGAAAAGTAAAGTACGTTCAGTAACAGAAATTGTCACCTTAGTGAAAGATGAGGCACGTATTGCTTTCACAACTAGTGGTATTGGTGGTTTGGCGGAAGAATTTTTTGGCTCATTACGTCAGCAATATGAGCAAACCAGTCATCCAAAAGACATTACTGTGATATCAGTTGCAGGACTCAGCCGCGGTGAGGGAACGGGAATTGACTTATTGTTAGCACCTGGATTACTCAAACGCTATATCGGGTCTCATATCCACGGGGCCCCATTAACTGGGCAAGCTGCCTTGAATAATCAAATTGAACTATTTATTATACCGCAAGGAACGATTGGTTTACTTTATCGAAATGCCGCGGAAAAAGGACCGGGCGTATGGACAAAAGTTGGACTTGACACCTATGTAGACCCTCGTCATTCTGGCGGAAAGATGTCTGATAAAGCTCGTCAGCAAGAAGACTTAATGACAGTTGAAACACTACAAGGCGAAGAGTGGTTATTTTACAAGAGTATTGGCATTGATGTAGCCGTTATTAAGGCAACTTATGCTGATACTCAGGGGAATTTGGCTTTCACCCATGAGCCTATGAATCTACAAGCCTTAACAATGGCTATTGCAGCTAAGAATTCTGGTGGAATCGTCATTGCTCAAGTTGAACAAGTAGTTGAAAGAGGTAGTTTACAGGCAAAATCCGTTCTTGTACCAGGAATTTTAGTAGATTACGTGTATAAAGGCACACCTGAGTATCATCAACAAACTTTTGCTACAAGCTATAATCCGTTGCTTTCAAATGAGATTCGTAGCCATTATTTGCCAATAAAATCAGCACCCTTATCCCCTAAATTGGTGATTGCACGTAGGGCAGCTTTGGAATTGAAGCGGCATTCGATTATTAATATAGGAGTTGGGCTTCCTTGTATGGTATCTAATTTATTTCATGAAGCCAATTTACTGGATCAATATCATTTCACCACAGATTTAGGAGCTGTTGGTGGGGTGCCTGCTCCCGGTTTTGACTATGGACCAAATTATAATGCAGAGGCAGTCATTAACTCTGGTGACATGTTCGACCTATACCATGGTGGCGGACTAGAAACAACAGTACTTGGATTTGGTGAAATAAACCAAAATGGCAATGTGAATACGACTTTATTGGGTAACCGTATTATGGGACCTGGTGGTATGATGGACATTGCGGAAGGGGCAAAACAAATTATTTTTGTAGGTCCTTTTATGGTGAAAGATAAAAGTCATATTGAAAATAACCAACTAGTAATTGATGAACAAGGAAATAAAAGTAAGTTTACGGACGCTCTATCTTATGTTACTTTCAATGGGCTAAAAGCAGTTAAGGCGGGTAAGAAAATAATCATTGTGACTGATAGAGCGGTGTTTGAGTTGAATAAGGAAGCGAAATTAGTTTTAACTGAAGTGGCACCTGGTATAGACTTGCAAAAGGACGTTCTTGACCATATGCCATTTAACCCAGAAATTGCTGAAGACTTAAAAGAAATAGACAGGCAATTATATGAGGGTGAATGGATTTTAAGTGAACATCAAGTACAATAATGTGTTTTTATTAGAAGATGATGAGGTAGTGTAACTTGGCAATATTTGACATACCTTAATAAAGAATATAAAATAAGCGTGACTAATGGCTGTATTTATATATTTAGGAGATAGTAATGTTGATGAATAGGGTAGCAATTGTCGTTGAACCTGTGACAAAAGATCAATCAGGCGAAATCCGCGTCTTAGTTGATCAAATGGTATACAAGGCAAAGAGTGCAATTCCTGATGGTGAATTCGTTCAAAACGAATTGGTTAAGATTTGCCGCATTGAAGACGACATCGCATACTGCCAACGTGGTATGTTAGATAATCAATATGATCAAGGTATCAAAGTATCAAAGTTTCTGTTGTTAGCTAAACTTTGCAATATATTACATTAGAAGCAGGTTTCCGGTAGTTGAACCCCTACCAATAAACTGAACAAATAAAAAAGAACATTATACTGCCCACAAAAGATGATCCCGATAAGCAGTCGGGGTCATCTTTTTTAATTTTTTCTGATAACGATGATTGTTGTAAAATTCA
>NZ_NEEY01000024.1 GCF_002252085.1 Aerococcus sp. 1KP-2016 | reverse complement strand
ATTCCTCAATATTTTTGAACAGTGAATGTTTGAAGTAACTTTTTAGTCAAAATCAGTTGATAGGGATATTAGTGATACATATTTCAATAAAATGTGCCAAAGAATTAAAGCTATGAATTATTCAGGTGAATATATTCAAAATTAAAAAAACGAT
Organism: Aerococcus sp. 1KP-2016; assembly: GCF_002252085.1. Taxonomy (GTDB): domain Bacteria; phylum Bacillota; class Bacilli; order Lactobacillales; family Aerococcaceae; genus Aerococcus. The sequence continues at coordinate 29,802 of NZ_NEEY01000024.1, read as the reverse complement.
AATAGGGCAGAGCATTTTAAAAAAGATAGGCAAAACGTTATAATGACATGAAATGTAAGATTTTTTAAGGAGGAGAATAAGTGATGAAAAAACTTGGTTTGGGATTGGGTATTACTTTAAGTTCAGTATTGGTTTTAGCAGCTTGTGGGAATAATCAGGATACAGCAGAAAAAATCATTAATGTACAAAGTACTGATGAAATTCAATCAGTAGATACGACATTTTCCGCATCAAATATTGCTACAATTACGGCAAATATGAATTTTTATAATGGCTTATATACATATGATTTAGATAATCATTTAGTTGCTGCAGATGCTGTTGATATACCTGAGATCTCGGCTGATGGTAAAGTGTACACTATTAAAATTAAAGAAGATGCAAAATGGTCTAATGGTGAGCCTGTTACACCCAATGATTATGTATATGCTTGGCGACGCATGGTAGATCCATCTTTGGCCGCACCTTATGCTTATATGTTTGATGGCATTATTGAAAATGCAACTGCTATTTTGGCAGGAGAGAAGGCTTTGGAAGATTTGGGTGTACGGGCAATTGATGACCGAACGTTAGAGGTGACATTAGCTAATCCGACATCCTATTTCACAGATTTACTTACAGTGCCAGCATATTATCCGCAAAATCAAGCAGTTGTAGCAGATGCGGGAGACCAATACGGTGCAACCAGTGAGCAAGCCGTTTACAATGGCCCATTTGAATTAACGAATTGGGATGCAGCAAGCGGTAATACTTGGACTTTTAGCAAGAATGATGATTACTGGGACGCTGAAAATGTTCATGTTGATACTGTGAATTTCCAATATTTACCAGAAACAGCAACCGCGATGAATTTATTTGAGTCGGGTGAATTAGATGTAATCGAATTGACTGGTAATTTTGCTGTTCAGAATAAAGAAACTCCAGATTATCAAACATATCCTATTCCAAGAACCAATTATATCGAGATCAATCATGAGAGTGAAGGACTAGACAATGTAAATATTCGTAAAGCCCTGTTTCAAGCCATTGATCGCCAAGCGTTTGTCGATAATATTTTACAAAACGGTTCAATTGCAACTAACGGCTTTGTATCACGTGAAGTGGCTTGGAACCCTGAAACAAATACAGATTTTAGAGATGATGCACAACTAAGCCTTGATTATGACCTAGAAGCGGCACAGGCTGCCTGGGAGGCCGGTTTGGCTGAAACTGGTCTAGATGGCTTGAACTTAAATATGGTCGCCTCAGACGATGAGGAGAGCCAAATATTTGCTGAATATGTGCAATCACAATTAACAGAAAACCTACCTGGTATTGAAGTTACTATTAGTACAATGCCATCATCAGCACGCTTTGCAGCTTTAAAAGAGGGTGACTATGATTTAGGCATTACCTTCTGGCAAGCTGATTTTGGAGATCCAATCAACTATTTAGAACGATTCGATTCTGAAATTACACGAGGTAATTACAAATTTGATGATATTGATGCATTAGTGGACCAAAGTCGCGAACAGGCAAATGACCCACAAGCACGTTGGGGAACTTTAATCGAAATTGAAAGATTAGCGTTGGATGAATATGCTGTTCAAATTCCTGTTTATCAATCATATCAAGCTATATTGCAAAATCCAAATGTGCAAGATGTGAGTCGACCTGGCCAGTCTTATGTCACTATCGTTGGGCAAATGTAGTAGAAAATGCGGAATAATGCCAAAAACCTTACATGTTTTGTAAGGTTTTTCTATATTTTTTTATTTTGTGAATAAATCTTACAAAAATACGTTGCATATTTGTGCTTTTTGGATATAATATAACTGTTCTCATTATATTATAATAATTTAGAACAGAAAGTAGGAATATACATGAAGGCACAAGAATATATTAAGACTACTCAAGAAAAATGGCATACACAGTATGCTGCTGAACCAGAATTTCTTCAAGTATTAGATGAATTTGTGGAATCAGTTGCGCCTGTTTTTGAAGAACATCCAGAATTTGTAGAAAAGAACTTATTACAAATTTTGGCTATTCCAGAAAGAATTATTTCTTTCCGTGTACCATGGACAGATGATGAAGGTAATTTCCGTGTAAATACTGGTTACCGTGTACAATTCAGCTCTGCACTTGGACCTTACAAAGGTGGTCTACGCTTCCATCCTACTGTTAATCAAAGTATCCTAAAATTCTTAGGTTTTGAACAAATCTTCAAAAACTCACTTACTGGCCAACCAATCGGTGGTGGTAAAGGTGGTTCTGATTTTGATCCAAAAGGTAAATCAGACAACGAAATTATGCGATTTGCTCAAAGCTTTATGACTGAATTACAAAAATTCATTGGTCCAGATTTGGATGTTCCAGCTGGTGATATCGGTGTTGGTGGACGAGAAATTGGTTTTTTATTTGGTCAATACAAAAAACTTCGTGGCTTCGAAAATGGCGTTTTAACTGGTAAACCATTATCTTATGGTGGATCATTAGCACGTACAGAAGCAACTGGTTACGGTGCAGTTTACTTTATCAACGAAATGTTGAAAACTAAAGGCGAAGACATTGCTGGTAAACGTGCAATCATCTCTGGTGCAGGTAACGTAGCGATCTATGCAGCTGAAAAATTACAACAATTGGGTGCAACTGCTATTTCTGTATCTGATTCAACTGGTTATATCATTGATGAAACTGGTATTGATGTTGCATTATTGAAAGATATTAAAGAAGTTCGTCGTGAACGCTTAACAGCTTATGCTGATGCAAAAGAAACAGCAACTTACTACGAGGTTCAGTTTGGGATCACGACATTCAAGCAGACTTAGCTATTCCTGCAGCTACTCAAAATGAAGTGAAATTACCTCAAGCAGAAAAATTAATTAATAATGGTGTGAAATTCATTTCTGAAGGTGCTAACATGCCTTTGGATGCGCCAGCAACTGAAAAATTATTAGCAGCTGATGTTTACATCGGCCCTGCAAAAGCAGCAAATGCTGGTGGTGTTGCTGTATCAGCATTAGAAATGGCTCAAAATAGCCAACGTCAAAGCTGGTCATTCGAAGAAGTAGACGGTATGTTACAAGATATTATGAAAGATATCTACAACAATGCTGAAACTGCTGCACGTGAATACGGCAAAGAAGGTAATCTAATTGCAGGTGCTAACATTGCAGGATTCAAAAAAGTTGCCGATGCAATGGTTTCTCAAGGTTTAGTTTAATATTACATGAATTCAATAATCAGATGAGGCTAGGACAAAAGGCCTCTAAAAAGGCGTACACAATTCTTAATAAGCGTTGTGTACGCCTTTTACTTTGAAAAAATTCTTATAAATTTTGATTGAAATATATCACGGGAACAGGTTAAAGGACTTGAAGTGTAGTTCCTTAGCCGTGAAAGAGGATGAAATCGAGACATTGGCTCGATTTCAAATTGAAAGACCTTGGCTTTCAATGGTCCCACGGCTCAAGAGGAACGTACACTGTAAGGATGAAAAATCTATGAATTTAATTTTTATCCCAGCCTCTTTTTGATTGAACCAGTGTTAGATTCCTATTCACTTTGGTATCAATATTCAAAGTGTTAAAATAAAGGAAAGGAGTGGCTAAAATGGTATTGAAGAATAAAAATATTGATCTAACATATGCAAGGCAATTCATTCCCAATAGAGCTGCAGACGCGTATAAAAATCAATTTGGCCATATTCTCATTATTGCCGGAAACCAGGAAATGGGTGGAGCGGGGCAAATGGCCGCACTAGCATCAGTCTATTCAGGTGCAGGTTTAACTATGTTAGCAACGGATCCGGTGAATACGGCTGCAGTACATAGCGTACTTCCTGAAGTAATGGTTTGTGATTTTATGGATGAACAAAAATTAAATAGTGCAATTTCCAAAGCATCTGTCATTTTAATTGGTCCTGGTATGGGATTGGATAATAAGTTTCAATGGGAAACGCTAAAAAACAACTTGATGAAGACAGCTGAAAAGAAAAAGCTTGTTGTTGATGGGGATGCGTTAACTTTTTTAGCGCGTGAAATAAGATTTGATACGAAATGGATACAATTTATGAAAACAAGTAATCATGATTTTGTATTAACACCACATCGGGGCGAATGGGCACGTTTAACACAAGGCAGTATCGATCCTGAGGATAACGAAAGTGTCCAAAATTGGGTGAATCAAATGGGTGTATACTTGATTTTAAAAGGGGCGCCAACAAAAATATATCAAGCTAATGGTGACATCATATATATCAATATCCAAGGCAATCCAGGCATGTCTATTGGCGGAATGGGGGATACATTAGCTGGTATAATAGCGGGTTTTTTAGGGCAAATAAAAGAGATTGCTAATGCAATCATTTTAGCAAATTTTATCCATTCATATATTGCAGATATCATTTATGAAAATAATTACATTGTCCTTCCTAGTGAAATTTCCAGACGAATACCTGCAACTTTGAAAGCGATACAGAGAAATAAAGGAGACATCATTCATTGAATACTGAAAAGCATTACACCAATCCATCAGCTGGGATTTTAATTTTGACTAGAATGTCTGATAAAGGTAAACAAATACTTTTGCAACATAGAGGTGATACAAAGATGTTACCCAATGTATGGGATTGTATTTCAGGCCATGTGGAACGAGGAGAAAGTGTTCGCCAAACCATCGTGCGCGAAGCAATGGAGGAAATTGATATATCCATTTCAGAAGATGATTTAACATTTGTTGGCATCACACATCTAAGATTAGATGAGGAAATCAGCTACTACAATTTCTTTTTTACATCGGATACTTATCAAGGCACACCCAAGATTTTGGAGCCAAGCAAACATGATGATTTGGCTTGGTTCGATTTGACAGATTTACCCCAAATGGCTGATCAAATAGCGGAAAATCGATTAGAGGCGATTATGCAGCTGGAAAGTGGCATATTTTATAACGATGTGAACTTTTAAAAATGAATCACAGATGGAGAGGTTGGAACAAATACGTTCCAACCTCTTTTCTTGTATTATCTTCTCAATTACTTTTTTATTTTTATCAATTTACAGTTATTAATTTTAGGTATTTAGGTATTTTTTGACTGAAAATGATTGCTTTTGGAAGATTTTGCGTGTATAATTTCTAATGTGAATCGGTAAGCGTTTGCATTGTAGCGTTTCCGCTATAACTTTTATCGAAAGGAGGCTAGCTAGTGCTTTTAGTAGAACGTAAAAAGATCATATCCGATTATTTAAAACAACATCATATGGTGGATTTACAAACACTGGTCACTATGACGGGTGCAAGTGAATCAACTTTACGACGTGACTTGGACAGTATGGAAGAAGAAGGCGTGCTTGTTCGTGTCCACGGAGGTGCCAAGATTAAGAAGGCACCAAATTCTGTTATAGGTGATGAGCCTCGTTTTAGTGAAAAGGTAGCTAGTAATGCGCAAGAGAAACGTGCGATTGCTAAAGCTGCTGTTGCTTTAATCGAAAATAATCAAACGATTTATTTGGATGCAGGTACTTCTTCATTGTTGATGATTGATTTCATCGATCCCTCAATGCATCTAAATCTCGTAACAAACGGAGTAGATCAAGCGATAGCGGCTAGTAGTAAGGGGTTAAATATTCAATTATTAGGGGGAACCTTAAGAGCGAATACCCAAGCAATAGTTGGACAAACGGCACATAAGCAGTTAGCAAAATATCATTTTCATCATGTATTTTTGGGTATGAATGGTATTGATATCCAGGATGGGTTAACAACTACTGATGAAGCAGAAGCTTTCTTAAAAGAACAAGCTGCTAACCAAAGTAAGCACGTGTATCTTTTAGTTGATCAAACAAAATTTGAAAAAACATATCCGATTAATGTCACTCTAGAGGGCAAATTCGGTGTAATAACCAATACTTTTGAAGATCGACAATTGAAAGCTAAATATAGTGAGCTATATAAAATCAAGGAGGTAAAGAATTGATCTACACATTAACGTTAAATCCCTCAATCGATTATTTAATGTATATTGATGAAATTATTGTGGGGAAAACAAATAGAGCAAGTCGTGAACAAATGCTACCAGGTGGTAAAGGAATTAATGTTTCACGTATTTTAAACCAATTTGAAGTCAGTAACATTGCTATAGGCTTTGTTGGCGGAAATTCAGGTGAATTCATTAAACAATGGCTTCAAAAAGAAGGGACAACAACTCAATTTATTGAAATTGAAGGAAATACCCGTATCAATGTGAAGACTAAAGGTCATCAAGAAACTGAAATTAATGGTGCAGGACCTGTGATTAGTGAAGCTGCAATCAATCAATTACGTCAACAAATTCAAGCAATGACAAGTGATGATTTAATCGTTTTATCTGGTTCAAAAGCTCAAGGATTACCCGATGATTTCTACATTAGCTTAATAACTTTATTAAAAGAACGCAATATTCCATATATTTTTGATACTGCTAGCCAAGAATTGCTAGAAGCATTACCAATGGCACCATTATTGGTGAAACCAAACCAAGATGAATTAGGTGAGTTATTTGGTACAGAAATTCAAAATATTGATGACGTTGTAACCTATGGTAAGAAATTACACGAAATGGGTGCACAAAATGTCATCGTCTCTCTGGGTGGAGATGGTGCCTTGTTCATCGATGGGGAACGTATTATTAAAGCAGATGCGCCTAAGGGCAACGTAATTAACACTGTTGGTTCGGGTGACTCTATGATTGGTGGTTTCATCGCAGGATTGGAACAAGGTTTACCAGCATCTCAAGCCTTTGTCTTAGCAGTACAATCGGGTTCTGCAACTGCCTTTAAGGAAGATTTAGCTGAAAAAGCTGATATTGATGCCTTAAACGGTGCTGTGAAATTAAACTTTTTGCACTAATACATTCAATATAAAGGAGCATATTTATGAAAATTACGGATGTTGTACGTGAGGAATTAATGATTCTTGACGTTCAAGCGAATACTAAAGCTGAAATATTAGACGAAATGGTACAAAAATTAGTTGATACAGGGGCTGTAAATGATTTTACCAGTTTCCGTGAAGCCATTCAAAAACGTGAAGATACAATGTCAACTGGTTTGGGTAACGGCATTGCAATGCCGCATGCTAAGAATGAAGCTGTATCAAAAACCTCAGTTGTCTTTGCCAAAAAAGAAGGTGGCTTAGACTTTGAATCACTTGATGGCCAACCGGCTGAATTATTCTTTATGATTGCCGCTGAAGGCGGATCTGCTGATACACATTTGAAAGTATTAGCTGAATTATCTAAATTGTTGATGAATGAAGATTTTATTGCAGCCTTAAAGGGTGCTGAAACACCATCAGCAGTTACAGGTATAGTTAAACTTGCACAAGCACAAGTAGATGCAGAAAATCGTGCTGAAGAAGCAGCGAGCCAATCTGGCGCAGTTACTGAAGTTGATGACAAAAAACCGTACATCGTAGCTGTTACAGCTTGTCCTACTGGTATTGCCCACACTTACATGGCAGAAGATGCTTTGAAGAAGAAAGCAGCCGAATTAGGCTATCAAATTAAAGTTGAAACGCGTGGTTCTGAAGGTGTAAAACATGGTTTAACAGCTGAAGATATTGAAAAAGCTGATGGTATTATTGTTGCTGTGAGTAAAAATGTACCTATGGGTCGTTTTAACGGTAAAAAAGTAGTTGAACGTCCAGTAGCAGATGGTATCAACAAAACAGAAGAATTAATCAATTTATCATTATCTGGTGATGCACCAGTTTATCATGCAAAACATCAAGATGACGATGAAAACATTGCTACTGATGATCAAGGTGCAGGTTCTGGTAAATTTAACTTCAAATCTTTATATAATGATTTGATGAGCGGTATCTCAGCGATGTTACCATTTGTTATTGCTGGTGGTATTATTCTTGCAATTTCTTTCCTAGTTGAACGTTTTGCAGGTAGTGAATCAGCAATGTTCCTTGGTATTAATGCTATTGGTGCGGCAGCCTTTTCATTCTTAATTCCTGTTTTTGCTGGTAATATCGCACGTTCAATTGGTGGCCAACCAGCTTTAGTATCAGGTTTCGCCGCAGGTGCTTTAGCTAACTCAGCAGGCGCTGGATTCTTAGGTGGTTTGGTTGGTGGTTTCCTAGCGGGTTACGTTACTTTATTAGTAATCGATAGTTTGAAAGGTTTACCAAAATCACTTGCTGGTACACGTACAATCTTATTCTACCCAGTATTTACATTATTAATTACAGGTATTATCATGTACTTCATCCTAGGACCAATCTTCGCTGGTATCAATACAGCAATGATTAATTTCCTAGAAAGCTTAGGTACTGGTAACTTAGTATTACTTGGTGCAATTTTAGGTGGTATGATGTCTATCGACATGGGTGGTCCATTCAACAAAGCAGCTTACGCTTTTGCAATTGGTATCTTTACCGATACTGGTGATGGTAAATTTATGGCTGCTGTAATGGCTGGTGGTATGGTGCCACCTTTGGCAATCGCATTAGCTTCAGTAATTTTCAAAAATAAATTTACTGAAAAAGAACGACAATCAGGTTTAACAAACTTTATCATGGGTCTTACATTCATCACTGAAGGTGCTATCCCATTTGCAGCTGCTGATCCACTACGTGTGATTACATCAAGTATTATTGGTTCAGCTGTAGCTGGCGGGTTAACGCAATTCTTCGCTACAAATGTACCTGCGCCTCACGGTGGGGTAATTACCATGGTTGCTTTGGGTAACCATCCATCACTATTAATCTTATCAGTGGCGATTGGTGCTATCATTTCAGCCTTAATTTTAGGTTTATGGAAGAAACCAATTACTGACGAAGTAAAAGCATAATATTTTAAAAAAGCAAAAAATACACGATTCCTTTGTTGAAAGGGACGTGTATTTTTTTGCGTCATTTTCACAAAATATTGCAATATTAGTTTGTGTTTCAATTAATTTTGTGAATAAATCCACAAAATATCCTAAAAATGCAAGCATTTTTATCCTTTTGCTGTAAAATTGAACTATATTTTTGGTAAAGCGTTTACATAAAAAGATAACTTAAACTCGTTTGGAGGATTAAAAATGGCAAATATGCAAGAAATTCAAGTTGTACATCATAAGGATAAATACCATCGTGCCAAATTGTGGCAAATTGGATTGTTCTCGTTAAACAATGCAGCGACCAATTTATATTTATTTGGTTTTGGCTTTGTTTCATTTTATTCAACAGGTTTATTAGGTCTTACTGCTTTAATTATTAGTCAAATATTAGGATATATTCGTATTTTTGATGGATTCATTGATCCAGGGTTAGGTGCAGTCATTGATAAATTTGATTCTAAGTTTGGTAAGTATCGACCTTTAATTGTAATTGGTAATATTATTACAGCAATTTCATTTATCATTCTTTTCCCAACACATTTAGTAAGCGATGGTTGGAAATTTCCAGTGTTGGTCTTGGCTTTAATTGTCCCTAAAATTGGCTATTCTTTGCAAGCTTCTGTGACTAAAGCTGGTCAAGCTACTTTGACAAGTGACCCTAAGCAACGTCCTGTTTTCTCTATGTTTGACGGTATTTTTACGGCTTTAATTTTCACTGGGGGCCAATATTTTGTAACGAACTTCATTTATCCTAAATTTAATGAATACAGCGCTGCATTCTTTGCTGAATTTATTCCAATGATTATTGTTGCGTCAGCAGTTTTAACTGTTTTAGCAGTAATTGGTATTTCTGCTAATGATAGAACTGAATTTTTTGGTATCGGTGAGAATAATGCCAAAATTAAACTAAAAGATTACTGGCCAATTATTAAAAATAACCAGCCATTACAAACACTGGCAATGGCAGGGGCTTTTGTGAAATTAAATACACAATTATTCTCCGATCAAGTAACGCAAATGTTGATTTTTGGTATCTTATTTGGTTCTTACCAACTTTCAGGTCAAATTTCATTAATTATGGTTGTACCAAATATTCTAATTTCAATGGCTGCATCAGCTGTAGCACGTAATAAAGGATTGAAATGGTCGTATGTTACTTGGCTCAAAATTGTACCGCTTTCCTAGTGGCGTTAGGCTTCCTAGTATGGCAAGCACAACCTGGTATGTTAGATTTTACGAATTTAACGTTCTATAGTGTTTCATTTGTGATTGCTTATATGTGTGGACGTCAATTCTCAACATCACCATCTGGCTTAATTTTAACAATCGCTGCTGATGTATCAGATTTTGAAACGAGTGAATCTGGCCATTATGTTTCAGGTATGATGGGGACTATTTTCTCATTAACGGACTCTATTGCTTCTTCATTAGCGCCCATGTCAATTGGTTGGGTATTAGCAGCTTTTGGTTATGGCGCAGCATATCCTGATGAAACAACAGCGTTAACACCTAATTACGATGGGTAGCATTAATTATCTTCGTATTAATTCCTTTAACAGCCAATATATTCGCTTTAACTTTCATGAAATTTTATACACTAGACAAAGAAACAATGGAAAATGTACAGACGAAATTAAGGGAAATGCGTGATGCTAGAGATGCTAAGGAAGCTGACCGTATTGCCGTCACGGAAGAAATTTAAGCAAAAAATATATTTAGCTGAAAATAAGGCTAATAGAATGTGACGCAAAACCCAAATGTCATGTAAAGACGTTTGGGTTTTTTAGTGGGCATTTATATGACTTTGTATTTGATTTAATGATATGATGAGAGCAATGAAAATGAAAGTTGGTACATATAGCATATGCGAGTAAAAGATATACTGTTAAGCAATAAGAATCAGGCTTTTCTGGCCTTTATTGCGAAAGTTGTTGAAGCAATTTTAGAATTATTGGTGCCCATTGCAATGGCAACTTTAATTGACAGAGGGATTAATATGCAAGACCGTGAGATGATTATACGGCAAGGGATATTATTGGCTATATTACCAATATTAGGTTACTTATCGGCCTTAGTGTGTCAATATTTGGCCTCTAAAGTTTCTCAAGATATAGGGACAAGTCTACGAAAAGAAATGTTCGCCCAATTGAACCGAATTGATCGCAAACAACTGGATCAATTAACCGCATCGTCACTTGTATTGCGCATTGAGAATGACACGCAAAATTTACAATTAGCAGTTGCATTGATGATTCGATTGGGTTCCCGCGTACCCGTTTTATTACTTGGTTCAATCATTATGGCTTTCTATGTTAGTCCTGAATTAGCACCGATATTTATTATAGGTGGTTTTATCATAGGGGCAATTTTAATTTTTATCACCTTTTATAATAATAAACAAAATGGTCGTATCCAGAAAAAATGGATCAATTATCGCGTATTGTTCGTGAGAATTTCTCGGGGATTAGGGACATCCGGGCATTCGCGAATGAGGATCATGAAATTGAGCGATTTGAAACGGAGAATGTGCATTTAAGAGACGAACAAATGAGGATGGGAAGTTTTCAAGCTTTAGCAAATCCGTCTAGTTTGTTACTTGTAAATATTGCGATAGGCTTTATTTTGCTATTTGGTGGCCGTTTGGTAAACAATGGTCACTTTATGCAAGGAGATGTCGTTGCATTAGTGCAGTACATGAATAATATCTTGTTGGCCTTGAATATATTAGTCAATATATTACTTGTATTTAGCCGAGGAATTGTAGGTATTCGTCGAATTGATGAAGTATTAGTATTAGAACCTACAATTATTTCAGGTTCAAATGAAGTGAATCAAAATGAACCAATGGCGCTGACTTTCGATAATGTAACATTTGCTTATGGCAGTCGTCATACTATTGAAAACATTTCCTTTCATATTCAACCCGGTGATTTCTTCGGAATTATTGGGGGGACGGCATCTGGTAAATCAACATTAGTAAATCTAATGTTACGTAACGATGATGTAAATGAAGGTGAAATTTTGGTGAATGGGGACAAATTGCAATCACTTGATTTGACACAGTATCGGCAAGCAATTGGCTTGGTGCCACAAACTGCTAAATTGTTCTCGGGTACCTTACGGGAAAATTTATTAATGGGTAAAGTGAATATCTCTGATGAGGTATTATGGGATACTTTAGCAATTGCACAAGCCAAGGAATTTGTAGCGAAAACAGGTGGAGGGCTTGATTTAGTAGTAAATGAAGGCGGCAAAAACTTCTCAGGGGGACAAAGGCAACGTCTGACGATAGCCAGAGCCTTAGTTGGTAAACCGCGTTTGCTAATTTTGGATGATGCAACGTCGGCTTTAGATTTTGCGACTGAAGCGAAATTACGAACAGCCTTAAATAGGTTAAATACGACAGTAGTGATGATTTCACAACGCGTATCTTCTGTACAACATGCAGATCAAATCTTAGTAATGAATAAGGGACAAATTGCAGGTATTGGTTCGCATGAAGCGTTACTGGAAACTACAGAAATTTATCAAGCAATTGTCGATTCACAGTTGCAACAGCAAGGAGGGGCAAGTCATGAATAAGAAGACCTTTTCTTGGTTATTACACTATATGAAGGATTATCGCTTATTAACCATCTTATTATTTGTATTTTCTACTGTTACAGTCGTTTTTCAAGTTTTAATTCCAATCCAAATTGGACGGGCGATTAATGAAATTGTAGGGTTTGGCCAAGTAAATTATGATAAGTTATGGAATGCTATCTTATGGTTGGGTTTATTTGCTTTCGTAGCGGGTTTAGCACAATATTTACAAAATCTGACTTCCAATAAATTAACCTACAACATTATCGCTGATTTACATCGTGATGCTTTCCATAAAATTCAACGCTTACCGTTACGTTTTGTGGACGGTCGTTCGTTGGGTGACTTAGTAAGCCGAGTAATCAATGATGTTGATTTAGTTGGGAATGGCTTATTACAAAGTTTTAACAATTTATTCTCAGGAGTGATTTTAATATTGGGTGTCATTATCATGATGCTTTCATTGAATGTGAAGATTGGTTTAATCGTTATTTTATTAACACCAATTTCAGTAATCGTGTCCTATTTTATTGCGAGTGGCACTTATAACCGCTTTACTGAGCAGGTAAACGCACGAGGTAAGTTGGGTGGTTTTGCGGATGAGATGGCACATGGGCAAAATATCGTACGTGCGTTCACTTTTGAAGACCATGCAATCAAAGAATTTGATGCTATCAATGCTGAAGTGCATCAATCTGGCATGTGGTCCCAATTTTATGGTGCTTTGATTAACCCGACATCGCGAGTGTTAAACTCGGTTGTTTATGCGATTGTCGGTATAGTCGGTGCTTTTACCGTTGTTAACGGCCAACTAACTGTAGGGATTTTTTCTTCATTTCTTACCTATGCTAACCAATATAATAAACCATTCAATGATATATCTTCTATTATAAGTGAAATGCAAACTTCTTTAGCTGCGGCAACGCGCGTATATGATTTACTACATGCGGAGGAGGAAGCACCGTCACGTCATCATTTACAAGCAGATACCGTAAGTGGTGATGTCATTTTTGAAGATTTAACTTTCTATTACGAAGAAGAACGACCACTGATTGAGGATTTGAATGTTTACGTAAAGGCTGGGGATACAGTCGCAGTTGTGGGACCAACAGGGGCTGGGAAAACAACACTAATCAATTTATTGATGCGATTTTACGATCCAGTTGCTGGTGGTATTCATATTAATGGGGTCAATACTTTGGATATGGAACGATCATATTTACGTCAAAAATTTGGGATGGTACTGCAAGATTCTTGGATATTTGAAGGCACAATTTTTGAAAACATTGCCTATGGAAAAGCTGGTGCTACAATGGATGAAGTGATAGCAGTAGCAAAAAAAGCACAAATTCACGATATGATTATGCAAATGGATAATGGTTATGATTTCCATTTAAGTGAAAATGGGATAAATATTTCAAAAGGCCAGGAGCAATTAATTTGTATTGCCCGTATCATGCTGACGAATCCAGAAATGTTGATTTTAGATGAAGCGACTTCGTCAATTGATACAATGACCGAGAAAACGATTCAAATCACATTTGATAAAATGATGCAAAATCATACTACATTCATCGTGGCGCATCGTCTTTCAACAATTGAAAATGCAGACCAAATTTTATATATGGAAAATGGACATGTATTGGAACAAGGTAACCATTTGGATTTGTTGGCTAAAAAGGGCAAATACTATCACTTATATCAATCACAATTTGAATATCAAACCTAAAAGAAACATTGTGAAATGATGTAAAAGGTGTGGCTGGGACAAAAGGCCTCTAAAAAGGCGTACACAATACTTAAAAAGAGTTGTGTACGCCTTTTACTTTGAAAAATTTTTATAAATTTTGATTGAAATATATCACGGAAACAGGTTAAAGGACTGAAACTGTAGTTCCTTAGCCGTGAAATAGGATGAAATCGAGACCTTGGCTCGATTTCAAATTGAAAGACCTTGGCTTTCAATGGTCCCACGGCTCATAAGGAACGTACACTGTAAGGACGAAAAATCTATGATTTTAATCTTTTGTCCCAGCTGTTGGTTTGAAATAAAGTTTGATTAAAAGGAAGCTACAAACTTTGTTTTTATCAGAAAAGAAACTCACGCGTTTTGAACAAAGATTGATCAAAACATACGGGTTTCATAGTTAAGCAGATTTACTTTTTATAAAAAAGTTTGATTATTTCCATATATCTGTTCAGAATTGAGTCAAAATCCGAAACTAGACAATTTAAAATTAAAACATTTTAGCCTACATTTTATAAGCTATCAAACTTAATTCAAAAATTCCATTACGGTCTTACCAAACAACACCTGCCGAAACAATCCCTTTTACTGTCCCGACAGGTGCTTTAATTAATTCAGTCCAACACGTTCAAATATTTCATCTACATTTTTCAGATGGTAGTTATAGTCAAAAGCATCTTCGATATCTTCAGCATTCAGAATGGACATAATCTTCTCGTCCTCTTCAAGCAGTGGTCGGAATGCTGTCTGTTCATCCCAAGCAATGGCAGTTTTGGGCTGAACCAGGTCGTAAGCTTCTTCCCGGCTGAGGCCTTTATCGATCAGCTTCAGCAATACACGCTGGCTGTAGATCAGACCAAGTGTTGCATCCATATTGCGTTTCATGTTCTCAGGGAACACGGTCAGATTGCAGACGATATTGGCAAATCGGTTCAGCATGTAGTTTAGCAGGGTCGTGCTGTCAGGCAAAATAATGCGTTCCGCAGATGAGTGCGAAATATCACGCTCATGCCATAAGCTGACGTTCTCGTAAGCTGTCACCATGTGCCCTCTGATCACACGCGCCAGTCCGGCCATATTCTCAGATCCGATCGGGTTACGTTTGTGAGGCATTGCTGAGGAGCCTTTCTGACCTTTAGCAAAACCTTCTTCCACTTCTCTAGTTTCCGACTTCTGCAGGCCTCTGATTTCGGTCGCAAACTTTTCAACGCTGGTTGCAATAAGGGCAATGGTGCTAATATATTCCGCATGCAGATCGCGTGGCAGAACCTGGGTCGAAATTTCCTGAGGACGCGTTCCCAGTTTATCGCAGACATACTTTTCAACAAATGGCGGGATATTGGCAAACGTTCCAACTGCTCCACTGATTTTTCCGGCTTCTACGCCTTTAGCTGCGTGTTCGAACCGTTCGATGTGGCGTTTCATTTCTGAATACCAGAGCGCCAGCTTCAGACCAAAGGTAGTCGGTTCAGCGTGAACACCGTGCGTGCGTCCCATGGTCACCGTATGCTTATGCTCTTTCGCTTTTTCACCGATAACTTCAAGCAGCTGCTGAAGGTCTTTTCTGAGTACATCATTGACCTGTTTCAGCTGGTAACCGTAAGCTGTATCAACGACATCTGTACTGGTTAATCCGTAGTGGACCCATTTCTTTTCGTCTCCCAACGTTTCAGAAACGGCTCGTGTGAAAGCGACCACGTCATGTTTCGTTTCTTTTTCGATTTCCAGAATACGGGCAATATCAAAAGAGGCATGCGCTCGGATCTTCTGAACGTCTTCTTTAGGAATCTCTCCCAGTTCGGCCCAGGCTTCATCAGCTAGGATCTCAACTTCCAGCCATGACTTGTAGCGGTTCTCCTCTGACCATAATTCTTTCATTTCAGGTCGCGTGTAGCGTTCGATCATTATACCAGTCTCCTAATTCCAGATTTTCGTTTCTTCAATGTCTTTCAGTGTCTTCTCGGTATCAGCCGTCAGTATGGTCACGTGCCCCATCTTTCGCCCGGTCTTGTCTTGTTTTTTATACCCTTAACGGCTTGCTTTCTCTGAGTTTAGCCAGAGTATTCATATAGTCTGTTTCATAGTCATATAAAGGTGTCGGGTAGTCTCCAGTAAAGTAAGACATACACAGACCATTATGTGGCGCATCGAACTTCAGTCCGATCGAGTCCACTGTCCCTTCGACACTTAAAAATGACAGACTGTCTGCACCGATTTTCTCTCGGATTTCTTCCACTGAATAATCTGCAGCAATCAGTTCTTTCTGGTTCTGAATATCGATTCCGTAGAAACATGGGTATTTCAAAGGTGGAGATGAAATGCGGACATGTACCTCCGCTGCTCCAGCTTCTTTCAATAACTGAACGATGCGTCGGCTAGTCGTGCCGCGAACGATGGAATCATCCACCATGATCACTTTCTTACCGGCCACCACACCTCGAACAGCAGAGAGTTTCATTCTTACACCTTGTTCTCTCAGTTCCTGAGTCGGCTGGATGAATGTGCGTGCAACATACTGGTTCTTGACTAGTCCCATTTCATAAGGGATCCCACTCGCTTCTGCATACCCGCTAGCTGCGGACAAAGATGAGTTAGGGACACCGATAACCATATCTGCATCGACCGGTGCTTCTTCAGCCAGACGTTTGCCCATATTCTTACGTGCAGTATGGACATTGACTCCAGCAATATTTGAATCCGGGCGAGCAAAGTAGATAAATTCCATGGAGCAGATCTGAAGCAGTGTCTGGTCAGTATAGGTTTCGATTCGGTAACCCGAATCATCGATAATAACCAGTTCACCCGGCTGAACGGCACGGACAAATTCTGCTCCGACAACATCAAGGGCACAGGTTTCACTTGCAAGTACGTAGGCACCATTTTCCATCTGTCCAATGGATAAAGGACGGAAACCGTTCGGATCCAGTGCACCGATCAATGCATCAGGCGTCAGCATGACATAAGCAAACGCACCTTTTACGGTATTCAGACTTTCTTTGATTCGGTCGATCAGTGTATCCTGCTTGCTTTTACGGATCAGGTGCATCAGGATTTCAGTATCCGAGTTTGAATGAAAAATCGCCCCAGCCTGCTCGAGTTCCTGGCGCAGACTCACTGCATTGATCAAATTCCCATTATGGGCCAGCGCCAGCTCCTCATCTTGAAACTTGAACAGGAACGGTTGAATGTTTAAGATACTGTTGCTACCGGCAGTGCTGTAACGGACATGTCCAATCCCAGCTTCTCCCGACAGGCGGATCAGTTCACGTTCATCTTTAAACACTTCAGATAAAAGTCCCAAGTCACGGTGTCCTTTCAGACGCCCATTGCGATTGGTCACAATCCCTGCGCCTTCCTGACCGCGGTGCTGCAGGCTATGCAGACCGAAAAAATTCAGCTGAGCTGCATCCGGGTGTCCCCACACACCGAATACGCCACATTCTTCATTTAAGCTTTTGATTTCAGCAACCAAGGAATGGCTCCTTCCCATAAGTCTTTCAATTCTTTAACATCAATAGTCAGCTCTTCCGTCTGCGTACGGATTTCAGCGATTCGTGTATCTTTTACTTCACCGATTTCAACGGCATCTTGTCCAAATACTTCTTTGACTGCTTCGGCGTTTTCAGATCTGACAGATTCATCGAAGCCCATACGGTGAACGGCTCCTCTTACCGCTTCTCCCTGAGGATCCAGAATTGATTCTTTATAGGTTACATATACTTTTACGTTATACATGAGTCACTTCTCCTTTTGATCTCTCGTCAGACGGTCGAGTACTTCCTGATATAGTGGGATAATGTCGCCGAGATCCTGTCTGAAGACATCCTTGTCCAGACGATCGTTCGTCTTTTCATCCCATAGACGGCATGTGTCCGGTGAAATTTCATCTGCCAGAACGATTTGTTCTTTCGCAGCCTTTCCAAATTCCAGCTTGAAGTCGATCAATCTGATGCCGGCCTCACTGTAAATCTCAATCAGCGACTGGTTGATGTTGTGAGCCTGTCTTTTAATTTCGTCAATTTCTTTCTGGTCAGCCAGATTAAGTGCAAGCACATGATCATCATTAATGAGCGGATCGTTCAGTCCGTCATCCTTGAGGTAAAATTCCAGAACCGGAAAGGCCAGCTCCGTCCCCTCGTCTACACCGAGCGTCTGGAAAAGCTTCCAGCAGCGACATTTCTGACGACAACCTCAAGATCGAACATATCCACTTTTTCAATCAGCTGATCCGTTTCAGACACTTCCATGATGAAGTGACTTGGAATATCCTTCTCCTTCAGCTTTTTGAAGATCATGCTGGTAATCTGGTTATTCAGCTGCCCTTTACCGGCTATGGCTTCTTTCTTGGCTCCATTCCCAGCTGTGGCCTGATCTTTATACGTGACCCAAAGGATGTTGGGTTCACTGGTCTCATATAATTGTTTTGCCTTGCCTTCATATAACAGGTCTCTCTTTATCAACTGAATACCCCTTTCAGAACTTGGTTAAACACGAACATTAAACACATCTATACTTTCAATCGTTCTAATTTATCGATATAGCCTTATCATAAATTGTCTAAAGAATAGAGTCAACCTTTGAGCGTCTATTTATGAGTGACATTTTGTATAATGTTCATGTTTCATGTTTATAAAGCTGAATTTACAGATTAAAATATTCTAATGTTTTGTAATTAACGAACATTGCTGACTATTTATCCTTGAATAGTGATTTTAAGATCAGAGTTCGTAAAACTATTCACAAAATTTAATTAAACACAATTCGCTGACAGACTCACACTTAGGAGATGATTCACATGCAGATATACTGGACAACCCTTGTAGACGTCATTGATGAGGCCACAGACACAAAAACATTCTACCTCGACCTCCCAGAGGGCTTCACCTGGGAAGAAGGCGCGCACACTCACCTGGTACTGGAAGGATTCAATAGCGAAGAAAAACCTGACAAAGGGCTGGTCCGGCATATGTCGATCGCAACTCTTCCAGAAGAAAACACAATCGGCATCACGACTCGCCTTAGAGCAGAGCGCTCAAGATACAAGATTCATCTGGCTGAACTTAAAAGCGGAAGCTCATTTGCCCTGTTCAAGACACATACAAATATCCCATTGAAGCGAGAAGACAGACCCATTTACCTGTTGTCATGCGGGGTCGGCATCGCTTCATTCAGACCTCTCATTATGCAGTACTTAAATGATTCTAACAGAATAGATTCGCTTCATTCTCTATATATCGACTCGTCTGGTGAGCAACTCTTCTCTAGTTTGTTTGAACAAGAGTCAGATCCGTCTCTGACAGCTCAGTACGTCACTGACCGTCCGGCTTACTATCAGGAAGTGAACAGACTGGCTGTTGATACTAACGCCTTCTTCTATATCGTCGGCAGCGATGACTTCCTTAGAGAAACCATCGCCACACTGCGTGAATACGGGATTTCTGGTGAGCATATCACAATCGATAAGCATGAACGGTTTCGTTCAGATTTTCTTAGCTGAGCAGGTCTAAAAAATCGAGTAGGAGGTAAATAATTAATTTATTTACCGTCCTCTCACACCACCGTACGTACGGTTCCGTATACGGCGGTTCAATATCTTAAGTAAGCAGACTCTGCCAGGTCTCGTAGTGAAACTACGTTCCACTGGTAGAGTCTTTTCGTTGTAAGCACCCAATGAACTTCAGGTGTTTTTGACAGTCTCCAGTATTTCTTTCTGGAGTAACCAATGCGTTTAGCACTGTCCATATCTAGACCTAAACGCATTAATCTGCTAATCTTAGTACGTGGATTTTTCCATCTCTTTAAAATTAGTTGCCTGATTCGGTGATGGAGCCATTACTCTACTTTAGTTACGAAGGTTTTGATGAAACCTGTGCCAAAATAATTTACCCAGCCTCTTGTTCGGCTGTTTATCTCTTTGACAATCTCATCAAATGTCCCTGCTCGCTTACGTTTGGTCAAGCGTTTCAAGGTGCGAATGAATTTCGCTTTGGCTTCGTTCGAAGCTCTGTAGCGACAGACCCCATTCACTGTGGTTATCAGACAACCCAAGAACTTTAAACGCGTTGGGGAACCCACTTTACTTTTCTCTTGGTTGACAGTTAGTTTCAGGTGTTTTTCAATGAAGCGAGTGATACTTTGGAGCACATGTTCACCGGCTCGTTTTGACTTCACAAAGATGACGAAGTCATCAGCGAACCGGACGAAACGGAGTCCTCTCTGCTTCACTTCTTTATCCAGTTCATGTAAGTATACGTTACAGAGTAGGGGCGAAATCACGCCACCTTGTGGTGCGCCTGTGTTACTTTCTACGAATTCGCCAGACAGACCTATGACACCGCTCTGTAAGAACCAACTGCGCGGTAAGGTTATTCACTTCTGACTTATCAGCTTTGTTAATCTTTACCGCATTTAATCTTGGTGCATAGTTTTCTTCAAGCTTCTGAGCGTTTAATAATGCGTCTGTCAACGCAGTAAAACTAGCCTGTCCAACAACAGCCCCATCATCAACACCTTTAAAAATTCGAATTTCAAAAGTTTCACTAGCCACTCGACCTGAACCATCAATCAATACTAGCTGTGCATTTAGATCACCTACATTGCTTAGTAGCTCGGGTGTGTAATAAATTTCAAATTGTCCAGTCTGTGCGTGAACCGCAGTAAATGAATCTAATCCATTTACTTTTTTATCTTGCGATTCCCAGTATAGCATCAAAGAAACCCCTGTTAAATCAACGACTCTACCATCATCTGTTACTGTGACGCTTAGTTTTCTACCGTGATTGTCCGACGAGTTCGCTCTTAGATAATCCTTTATTTTGGTCGACGCTTTATCCCAAATCAGTTGAGTTTTTCTAAAATTTTCTAACAAATAAATTCTCCTCTTTATTAATTTTTAATTTTAAAACAAAAAAACAACCTCTTATGGACATCATACCCATAGAGGTTGCTTTAATTAAACTTTATTATAAATAATCAAACTTTGTTTTAAATGAACGAACTTTATTATAAATGATCAATCTTTTTTATAAAGCTACACCAGCCTCTTCGCTTAAGCTTTTGATTATTCAACTGTTACTGATTTAGCAAGGTTACGTGGCTTATCAACATCTAGACCACGGTCTAAAGTTGCATAGTAAGCCAATAATTGCGTTGGAATAACACTTACTAATGGTGAAAGTAAACCTTCTACTGCAGGTAAAACGATATCGTCGCCTTCACGGTCTAAACCTTTCATAGAGATGACCATAGTATGCGCACCACGTGAACGTGTTTCTTCAACATTACCACGAGCATGAGCCGCGGTATGTGCTTGTGTGATGATACCAATAACAGGTGTACCATCTTCAATTAGCGAAATAGTACCGTGTTTCAACTCACCAGCAGCAAAACCTTCTGCTTGGATATAAGAAATTTCTTTTAATTTTAAGGCTGCTTCTCGGCTCACTTCGTAGTCAACACCACGGCCGATGAAGAAGGCGCTAGATTTATCGGTGAACATTTCAGTTGCCAAAGCATGAATATGGTCTTTTTCATCAATTAAGATTTGGATTGCATTCGCAATGATTGATAATTCATGTTTCATATCAAATTTCGCTTCAATACCTAAATCTCTACGTAATGCTTCAACTAACACGGCAACAACAGCAATTTGAGCTGTATATGCTTTTGTTGAAGCTACAGCGATTTCTGGACCTGCATGTAGCAGCATTGTGTAATCCGCTTCACGTGATAAAGTAGAACCTTTCACATTAGTGATTGTTAGAGATTTGTAGCCTAATTTGTTGGTTTGTACTAATACTTGACGGCTATCTGCAGTTTCACCAGATTGTGTTAAGTAAATAAAGAATGGTTTCTTGCTTAATACTGGGATGTTGTAAGCAAATTCTGAAGATACATGAACTTCAGTTGGAATACCAATTAAGTTTTCAATTAAATGTTTACCTACTAAACCTGCATGCATAGATGTACCCGCACCAATGATGTAGATACGATCGCTATCTTGAATCGTGTCTAAAATTTCTTGATCAACAGTTAGTAAGCCATCTTCATTTTCATATTCTTGAATGACGCGACGCAATACAGCTGGTTGCTCATCGATTTCTTTAATCATGTAGTATGGGTAAGTACCTTTATCAAGATCTGAAGAATCTAATTGCGCAGTGTATGCATCACGTTCAACAGTTTCACCTTTAAGGTTTTTAATTGTTACGTTGTCTTCTGTCAAGATAACAATTTCGCCATCATAGATTTCAACGTATTGATCTGTTAAATCGATTGAAGCCATTGCATCAGATACGATTGTGTTGAAATCAGTACCTTTACCAATCAATAATGGTGATTTGTTTTTTGCAGCAAATACAACACCTGGTTCTTCTGAATCGATTAAGGCAAATGCGTATGAACCTTCGATAACATTCAATGCTTTTAAGAATGCAGCTTCTGCATCTAAGCCATCAGTTAATGCATAATGTTCAATTAAGTTAACAGCTACTTCTGTATCTGTATCTGAATGGAAAGTAACACCTGATAAGATCGATTCTTTAATTTCGTTGTAGTTTTCAATAACGCCGTTATGTACTAACGTAAAACGACCAGTAGTTGATTGGTGCGGGTGAGCGTTACGTACACTTGGTTCACCGTGAGTGGCCCAACGTGTATGACCGATACCAGTATGCGCTTCAAGGTTCATGTTTACTTCGCTTTCTAATTTCGCGATTCGACCTTCTTCACGGAATAAATGACCTTGTTGACCTTCTGCATCGACAACGTAAACACCTGCTGAATCATAACCTCGGTATTCCAAACGTTCTAAACCGTTTAATAATACCTCTTGAGCTGATCCATTACCAATATAACCTACAATACCACACATGTTGTAGTTTCCTCCTATTTTGGCGGCATGAAATTAGGCCCTAGTTTTCTAGTGCCTGCCGCAATTTTATTTGGTTACTACGCACTTAGTGGCTATTTGACTAGCTAAAATGAGTTTCTAAGTCATTGATTAGCTAGCTTATTTCCTCACCTATGGACCGTACAGCCCCTGAATCATCCGCCGAATATTTCGATAAATTCAGTCCTCGTCTCCTGTATTGCTACAAGTCTGGCGCTATCTCCCTATGAGATTTTATTAAAGTAGTAACTCAATCCATTTTATAAATATAAAGATGCAATGTCAATATATTTGCAGTAATATCGTGCATTTTAACCATATCTTAACTTCCTATCAAGCTTGATAAGCTTACATTGACTTACCAAAAGATCCTGTACACAAAAAAAGAGCCAGGATAAACCTGACTCCCTCTAATTGTATGAATATATTTAGCAAAATTTGCTAAGTTTATCTTAGTATGAACCGTTAGCGTTCCAGAATGCTAAAGCAGCTTCCCATGAACCGTAACGTTCAGCAACATATGCATCTGCTGCAGCTTCTTGTTCAGCTGGAGAAGCACCGTACGCTACTAATGAAGGGTTCAATTGGTAACGACCGTAGTAACCACCTGCAGCGTTGTAAGCAGTGTAAGATCCACCTGATTCACGTTGTGCAATGATTTCTTTAGCTGCGTTTGAAGAAACAGCAGTTGTTGTAGTTGTAGTAGTTTCTTCTACTGGTGCAGTGTAAGTAGTTTCTTCAGCTGCATAAGTTTCTGCTGGTGCTACGTAAGCTGTTTCAGTAACAACTTCTTCAGCTACATCATAAGTTGTTGCTTCTTCAGTAGTTGAATCTTCAACGGTAACTTCTGCAACTTCACCAGTAGCTTCATCTGTTACGAATGAAAGTTTTGTACCTGGGAAGATTAAGTTAGCGTTTTGAATATCGTTGATTGCTACTAAGTCGTTCAAGTCAACAGATACTGCTGAAGCGATAACACCTAAAGTATCTCCGTATTGGATAGTGTATGAAGTAGTTGATCCATCAACAGATGTTTCTAAGTCTGCTACAACTTCGCTAGTTGAACGTGCTGACCAAGTTGATGCTTCTACACCGTTGTTAGCTGTTACTGCGAACAAACTTGCTAATGCAAATGATGTACCTAAGATAATTTTGTTTAATTTCATATTTTAATACGCTCCTTATTCAGTTAAGAATATTTTTAAATGTTTTATTTAAAATGTTATGATCTTGCCTATGTCGTGGCGCTACTCTTATTGGTGCGCCTTGTTAGATGAAGCTCTTGTCTTATCTACAAGCAATATCTTAGCACGAGCGTTTTTCTAATGCACTAAATTGGGGCATCTGTTAAAGCCTCTTAACTGACTTGCAACCTAAAACCGGTGTTTTGCAAAGATTGTGTAAATTGGTAATATTTCTGTAATATAAAATTTGCGACTTCTTTTGTTAAAAGTGATAATTACGAAAAATTCACAAATTTTGTAACAAAACCCTTGATTTTATTGGTTTTTAATCTAACAAAACAAACAAACATTCTAAAAACGTTGATATATCAAGCCCGATGAACGTTCGCCTTTAGAAACACCCTCGTAACAAAAGACCCTTGCTTTGTTAAATTTTCTTTATATAAAACGATTTATACAAATGTAGGCATAAAAAAAGACCGAACCGAAGTTCAGTCTCTACTATAAATTACTGGGATAGCTGGATTCGAACCAACGCATGACAGAGTCAAAGTCTGTTGCCTTACCGCTTGGCTATATCCCAATATTAAATGGAGGGAGAAGGATTCGAACCTTCGAACCCGAAGGAACGGATTTACAGTCCGCTGCGTTTGGCCACTTCGCTATCCCTCCAAATATCGTACTTAAATAGTATAGCATCTGAAAATAATTTTTTCAAGCATCTTTCTCAAATTTTTTCAAAAAAATTATCAACCATGATTTCGACATCAAACTACTGTCAGTCATTCCGTCTATTATATAGAAGAAACAAGTTCATGATTGCTAATTTTTCCGTTTCATTTAGGGGTCGATATGCCCCTTCTGGCAACTCGCCCAAGTCCATTGGTCCAATCTTTTGGCGAAATAAATCTGTCACCTTAACCCCGCAAGCTAGGAACATCTTCTTAATTTGATGACGTTGACCTTGAGAAATTCGAACAATGCCCGTTGACGTCTGCTCACTAGCGGTTAGAATGTCGAGGGCAGCCGGCTTACAGACCGTCCCATCATCAAAAACAATGCCTTCTTGGAAGGCTGCTATCATTTGCCCATCCATCAACCCATTCACCGTCACACGGTAAGTCTTTTCGATATCAAACTTAGGTTGTTGCAAAATATAGTGGAGCTGACCGTTGTTGGTTAAAAATACGAGACCGTGGGCGTCGCGGTCCAATCGACCTGAAATAGCGAGATTTCCCGGATTATCCTTTGGCTCGATAAGGTCTAACACCGTTGGGTATTGGGCATCCTTATTGGCAGACACGTAACCTTGGGGTTTATGTGCAATATAGTAGGTATGGCCCATATCACTTTCTAGGGGAACCCCATCAATGGTGATAGCCATCCAAGCTGGATCCACGACTTTGGCATAGTCCTGAGTTACTTGGTGATTGACTTGAATGCTCCCGTCTTTCAGTAATCGTTTGACCTCTTTTCGCGTGATATGATTTGCTTCCATTAACAATTGTCCTAGTAGCATGTATCCACCCTCTTCCCTTTGTGCTATCTTCGTACATAAATAAATGTTTATTATAGAACAATTTTCGCAAAATGTGTCTTAAATGCCAATGAGCAATTTGCCACTATGGTATAATTTAAAGTGAAAAACAATAGAATGGAGGATAGATTCATGCAAATAGATTGGTCAAGCATCTTTTCATGGACAAATGTTTTCAATCTAATTGATATTTTAATTGTCTGGCTCTTTATTTTCCAGCTCTTAAAAATCTTGAAAAATACGAAAGCCTTCAATATTTTGAATGGCGTATTCATCTTTTTGCTGATCAAAATTATTTCTACCCTATTTCAACTGAAAACCGTTGATTGGATTATGAATAACATCATTCAATGGTCTGTCATTGGGGTAATTGTGATTTTCCAACCAGAAATTAGACGTGGGTTAGATCATTTGGGCCAACAGTTCTTTGCCGGTAAACGTGAAGCTGGTGCCCGTAATCCGAACGAAAAAATGGTTCGCGATCTTGTTGAAGCGAGTGAATACATGAGTAAACGTCGGATTGGTGCCCTTATTTCCATGCAACGCTCACAACCCTTGAATGAATTTGCTTCAACGGGCATTACCTTGAACTCAGCAATTTCATCTCAATTGTTGATTAATATATTTATTCCAAATACGCCCCTTCATGATGGTGCAGTCATCATTCAAGATATGGCGATAACATCGGCCGCGAGTTATTTACCCTTGTCAGAAAACCCCAATATTCCAAAAGAATTGGGTACCAGACACCGCGCTGCCGTTGGTTTAAGTGAAGTCACTGATGCCTTAACAATTGTCGTATCAGAAGAAACTGGTGGCATTTCCGTTGTGGAGCGTGGTGAAATCACCCGCGACTTAACGAAAGATGCTTTATATCATATTTTAGCGGATAACTTTATTCATAGTAGTGATGACGAAAATAGCGATACTTTCATATCCAACTGGTTCAACCAATTAACAGGAGGTGGCAAGTCGGATGATTAATAAATTCTATAACAACAAAATTGCTTTATTATTAATGTCCTTATTCTTGTCCCTACTGTTATTTGTATACGTAAAGGCCGAGCAATATAACGAGAATCCTATTAGTTTCTTCCAAAATGTGAGTGAAGCAACTACGGAAACGATTTACAATGTACCGGTATATATAGATGGAAATGTTGATAATTACTACATTAGTGGTCTACCAGATTCTGTCTCTGTTAGCTTATCAGGACCTAAAAATGTGATCGATCAAACTTTAGAAGCAAATGATTTCAAAGTTGTGACAGAGGACTTAACCGACCTTGGTGAAGGTTCATATTATATCCAGCTACAAATGGAAAATCTGCCAGAATCGGTGTCGTATGAAATTTCACCTTCTAGTGTCAATATTTCGATTGATACCGTACAAACTACTGAAATGCCTGTCCAGGTTGACATTGCCAATAGTGATGCTGTTGCAGATGGTTATAGTATTACTGATATTACGACGAATACAAGTACTGTCACCTTAACGGGCGCCACTTCAGATATTAATAGCGTCAGTCAGGTTTACACTAGTGTTACCATTCCAGATAATCTTAGTGAAGATTACACGACAACAGCAACCGTGATTACGGAAAATGCAGATGGCGATATTTTGAATATCAATACCGATCCAACTGAGGTCGAGGTAACTGTTTCTGTAGATGCAGATGCTGCTGTGGTACCGATTGAACTGAACGTCACCAATGAACAGGATGACTATACCTACAAGACAACAATACTAGACGGACCAAATGCATCCTTATCCGGTGACTACGACGTCATTAATGCCGTTGATAGCGTCACAGCAACCGTTGATGTGGCTAATATAACTGAAACAACAACGATAGATGCACCGATTGAAGTTCCTACAGGAGTTGAGGCAGTGTCTCCAACAACCGTCCGCGTGCAAGTTGTCCCAACGACATCTACTTCAAATTCGAGTAGTGCGACTAGCTCATCATCGAGCGCTTCAAGTGTTTCCAGTAGCAGTGCGAGTGCGACTAGTTCAAGTGCCGCAGCATCCAGTGCGTCAAGCGCTAGTTCTAGCGTAATTGAATCTTCTCAATCTTCATCAACGTCTAGTGATGCAACGAGTGAAGCAAGTAGCACAAGCGAGACATCTGTTGGTGTTGATGATACTGAAAATACTAATTTTACTGGCATTGATCGTGAAGTACAGGCGGATGAAATTAATAATGACGCATCAACTGATCAGAGCGATGGTTCATCAAGTGTAAATGTTTTTAATGGAATACTTGCATTTTTCGCAAGTTTTTTCTAGTATTAACCAATACAGCCTTTTTCTACTGACGAGTCACTAAAAATTGACTATCTGAGGTTTATTGGGAATATAAAAGAGATATCAATGAATAAACTCGAAGCAAAGACTTCGATATAAAAGGAGTAGATTATGAGAAAATACTTTGGTACTGATGGTGTTCGTGGTTTAGCTAATGAAGAGTTAACACCTGAATTAGCATTTAAATTAGGTCGTTTTGGTGGTTATGTATTAATGCAACATGCACCAGAAGGCATTGAACATCCTCGTGTTTTAGTTGCCCGTGATACACGTATTTCTGGTCAATTATTAGAACAAGCACTTTCAGCAGGTTTATTATCTGTTGGTATTGAAGTACAACAATTAGGTGTTATTACAACCCCTGCTGTTTCATATTTAACACGTACAACAGGTGCAACTGCCGGTGTTATGATTTCAGCAAGCCATAACCCTGCACCAGATAACGGTATTAAATTCTTTGGTAGTGATGGTTTCAAATTATCAGATGCACAAGAAGAAGAAATTGAAGCATTATTAGATCAAGAAGAAGACACGCTTCCACGCCCTTCAGCAGATGGTTTAGGTACTTTATTCGCTAACCCTAGTGCTGTTGGTAAATACTTAGAATTCTTAGCTTCTACGATTACTGGTGACCTTTCAGGAATCAAAGTAGCAGTAGATGGCGCGAATGGTGCAACATCGCCATTAGTGAATCGTTTGTTTGCAGATTTAGGTGCAGACTTTACAACAATGGCAACATCTCCAGATGGCGTAAACATCAACAAAGGTGTTGGCTCTACACATCCTGAAAAATTACAAGAACTTGTTAAAGAAACAGGCGCTGATATCGGTGTTGCTTTCGATGGCGATGGCGACCGTTGTTTAGCTGTAGACGAAAATGGTAACCTTGTTGATGGTGACCAAATCATGTTCATCTGTGCGAAATTCTTAAACGAACGTGGCAAACTTGTTGATAACACAGTCGTTTCAACCGTTATGTCTAATCTAGGTTTCCACAAAGCGGTTGAAGAAGCTGGTATGAAAGCACCGCAAACTAAAGTTGGTGACCGTTATGTCGTAGAAGAAATGCGTGCAAAAGGGTATAACTTAGGTGGCGAACAATCTGGCCACATCATCTTCATGGACTACAACAACACTGGTGACGGTCTTTTAACAGCTGTTCAATTACTTTACGTATTGAAAACTTCAGGTAAGAAATTATCAGAATTAGCTGGTGAAATGAAAACTTACCCACAAGAATTGATTAACGTTCGCGTAACGCGCGAAGGTAAGACAGAAGCAATGAACTCTGAAACTGTTCAACAGGTAATTGAAGAAGTAACAACTGAAATGGCTGGTAATGGTCGTATCTTGGTTCGTCCTTCAGGTACAGAAAACTTATTACGCGTTATGGTTGAAGCACAAACTGACGAAGATGCACATGCATACGCAAAACGTATTGCAGATCAAGTAAGTGCAGAATTCGGTATCGAAGGCTAATTTTCTACATATCACATACAATCAAAAAGCGAGACTGGGTAAATTTATAGTGGACCCAAAAAGTTAGACTAAATTTTATGAGAGTGGACCGATTGGTCTGCTCTTTTTTAATACATGCAATTTGGCTTAATTCCTATTGTCGACAATACTTCTCATAAATTTCAATCTGTCAAGAGTAGTAGCGGAGCGACTCTTGATAGATTGAAACTTTATGTGAAAC
>NZ_NEEY01000023.1 GCF_002252085.1 Aerococcus sp. 1KP-2016 | reverse complement strand
TTCGCATTATTTTCTAATATCTTGAATTATTCTATAATTCCCTCGTTCACAATACAACAAAATAGGCTGGGACAAAAAATAAAATCATATATTTTTCGTCCTTACAGTGTACGTTCCTTGTGAGCCGTGGGACCATTGAAAGCCAAGGTCTTTCAATTTGAAATCGAGCCTTAGTCTCGACTTCATCCTCTTTCACGGCTAAGGACATACACTTTCAGTCCTTTAACCTGTTCCCATGATATATTTCAATCAAAACGTATAAGAATTTTTTCAAAGTAAAAGGCGTACACAACTCTTATTAAGAATTGTGTGCGCTTTTTAGAGGCCATTTGTGCCAACATCATTTTGTTACTTCGTTAATAATATAATGCCAGCATCATTTGCGATTGTGGATAAAGAGAGAAATCAAACAGCGTAACGGGACCTTCTGTAATCCCCGTTTCTCAATAAAATAGCGCAACATTTACTCGATAATTATCGTAATTTTATGCCAAGTTTTTTTCAACTGTAATCCGAATCATATAAATGAGCACAAAAAAACCGCCGAGGCGGTTTTTTGTATTGTCGGATTAATATTGTTCTAAGTAAGTGTTTAATTCCCAGTCAGTAACTTGGTGTAAGTACTCTTGGAATTCAATGCGTTTGCTTGATAAGAAGTTTGCAGTGATGTGTGCACCTAATGATTCTTGTACAACTTCATCTAACTCTAATTCGTCTAAAGCGCGAGATAGAGAGTTTGGTAATTTGTCGATACCACCGTTTACTAATTCATCAGCAGTCATTTTGTATACATTACGGTCGATTGGTGCAGGTGCAACCATTTCGTTCTCGATACCTTTTAGACCAGCACCTAAGATAGCAGCTAATGCTAAGTATGGGTTAGCTGATGGGTCAACTGAACGTAATTCAACACGAGTTGATTTACCACGAGCAGCTGGGATACGGATTAGTGGTGAACGGTTACGAGTAGACCATGCAATGTTTACTGGTGCTTCGTAGCCTGAAACTAAACGTTTGTATGAGTTAACGATAGGGTTCGCAACAGCTGTAATTGCTTTAGCATGTTCTAGGATACCAGCGATAAATTGCATAGCTGTTTCAGATAATTGGTTATCTGTGTTTGCATCAAAGAAGACATTTTCGTCGCCTTTAAATAATGAAATGTTGCAGTGCATACCTGAACCGTTAATACCGTAGATTGGTTTTGGCATGAAAGTTGCATGTAAGTTATATTTACGAGCAATTGTCTTAACGATTAATTTGAATAATTGAATCTTGTCACAAGCGTCAACAACGTTTGCGTATTTGAAGTCAATTTCATGTTGGCCAATAGCAACTTCATGGTGAGAAGCTTCTACTTCAAAGCCAAGGTCTTCAAGGACAAGTACGATTTCACGACGGCAGTTTTCACCTAAGTCAACAGGTGCAACGTCAAAGTAACCGCCAACATCATTTACACGAGTTGTTGGGTTGCCATCTCCACCGATTTTAAATAGGAAGAATTCAGGTTCTGGACCTAAGTTGAATGAAGAGAAACCGAAGTCATCTAATTTTTCTACCATACGTTTTAGGTTACCACGAGGGTCACCAGCGAATGGTTCACCTTCAGTTGTGTAAATATCACAGATTAAGATTGCAATTTTTCTGTCATCAGATCCCCATGGGAAAACAGTCCAAGTATCTAAGTCTGGATGTAATTTCATATCTGCTTCTTCAATACGAACGAAACCATCGATTGAAGAACCATCAAAGGCCATTTCATTGTCCAAAGCTTTGTCCAATTGTGATACAGGAATTTCAACGTTTTTTAAGATACCGTTAACATCTGAAAAGGCTAAACGAATAAAATGTACGTTTTTCGCTTTTGCATCTTCAAAGATTGCTTCTCTTGTCCATTTTGACATAATTTTAACTCCTTTTTTCTTCCTTGATTTATGCTACTTGAGTATTATCTACATAAAAATACATAATTGCAAGCGCAATTTTACGTATAATGTCACAAAATATAACATGAAAATTGATTGACAGTAAAATATGACATTTACAACCGTTAGCGTAGGCTTTTTGCTATAATGATGAAATTATCATAAAAAAAATGAAAAGGAAATGAGGAAGTGTAGATGGTAATTTGGGGGGCGATAGTGAATGCCTTGAGTGTATTGCTTGGCGGTTGGCTTGGGAGTTCGATGGGACACCTGTTACTTGAACGGACCAGAAAAGGGATAATGACAGCTATTTCACTAGCAATTGTTTTCATTGGTGTACAAGGCGCTTTGGAGACGGAAAATCTGATTGTCATGATTCTTTCGCTCGTTTTTGGCACACTAATTGGGGAATCTTTAGATTTTGAAGGGAAATTTAATCAGTTTGCTCATCAATTACAAGACCGATTTGCGGGTGATGGTGAATCAACTTTTCAGGAAGCGTTTGTGTCGTCCACCTTATTTGTTGCGGTAGGAGCTATGGCCATTATAGGGTCCTTGCAATCAGGGTTATCCTTAAATCACTCAACCATGTATGCTAAATCTATTTTGGATTTTGTTTTTATCTTTGTTCTTTCCTCAACTTTAGGTATCGGTGGTGCCTTTTCAGCTGTACCATTATTCATTTACGAAGCAGCACTCGCAATAGTAGCATCTTTCGTCGCACCATTTTTGTCGACTGCTGTCACTTCGGAAATAGGGGCAGTAGGTTCCTTATTAATCATGGGACTTGGTTTTAATTTGATGCAGGTGACAGATATTAAGGTGATGAATATCGCGCCTTCTATGTTCATGCCTATTTTAATTTTGCCAATTTTAACAATGTTTTAATATTTTTAGACGGATAAAAAGAAAGACTAGTATATAATAGAGAAAAAAGGATTTAGGAGACGATAATTCATGGAAATGTATGCATATCTTGAGGATCTAGCATCAAGTAAATCAGCACCAGGTGGCGGTTCAGCAGCAGCTTACGCAGGATCTATGGGGGCAGCCCTAGGAAACATGGTATTAAATATCACGATTGAAAAGCAAAAAAATGCAGATAAAGAATTATTGAGTGGCTTAGTAGCACACATGACGGTTCATCAAAAAAACTTGTTTGATCTAGTCGAAGGGGATGAAGAAGCATCCACAAAATTGTTTGATGCATATAAATTGCCTAAAAATACTGAAGAAGAAAAGGCAACTCGTTTACAAGCAATCCAAGATGGATTAAAAATTGCGACCGAAGTACCACTTGATGTGATGAAGAATGCGACGCATGCATTAGAAATTATGATCCAAGTTGCGGAACTAGGACGCAAATCGGTACTGGCTGATGTAACTGTTGGTACATCTATGTTAAAAACGGCTGTACTAGCTGCAAATGAAAATGTGGTTGAAAACGTTGAATATTTGAAAGACACAGCCTTATCAGCAACGTTTGCAAGCCAAGCAGAAGACTTCATTGCCAGAACAAATTTAGCAACAGAATTGATCGCCAAAAAACTAGAAACACGTTAAATATGAATGATTTGCCTAGACCGGATGTCAATACCGGTCTTTTTTGTTGCAGTTATTTGTTCATGTGTTCAAGCTTGATGGTATTTAAATAAGCTTTT
The DNA here is from genome assembly GCF_002252085.1 of Aerococcus sp. 1KP-2016. Lineage (GTDB taxonomy): Bacteria > Bacillota > Bacilli > Lactobacillales > Aerococcaceae > Aerococcus. Next base: position 26,408 of record NZ_NEEY01000023.1, on the reverse strand, counting down.
TACAAGCAGTCTATTTGGTGTGCGTTGGTATTTTAGTTATGATGTAATTAATCAAAACGACCAGAAAGTAGGTGGAAAAGTGGCAAGTGTGGTTTTCGGTGGCCATCCAGAAATGGAAACGTCAGCATCTCATCAATTTTTATATGCATCTAGACCAGAATCAGTCCCATTTATCCAAATTGAAAGACCTTTTACAGACGAGAATGTTCATCAATATCAAGCAGCGATTCTATCCGCTGATCGTTGGTTTATCCAGTTCCCTTTATTTTGGTATCAAGCACCTGGTTTGGTATCTGATTTTATTCAAGAAGTATTTTCGAAAGATTTCTTAGACCAAAATACGAAACTTTTAAAGGACAAAGAATTTGGTGCCATCATTTCTGTGGGGGTTCCCCTTCGTCAATACCAAGCAGGTGGACGTGAAGATGTCACGATTTCTGAATTATTAAGACCTTTTCAATCTTTCGCACGCGCAATTGGTTTCAAATACTTGCCGCCTTTTGTATTAGCCCAACATTCATATCAACCAGAGCACGTTCAGCAAGAAAATCTGGTACAATTTAGACAGTATTTACAACTGCCTACCCAAGCCAATTTCGCGAAACGAAATGCCTGGCTCATTGAATCATTACATGAAATTTCCAGTGAATTTGATCAACCGTTGAAGGACCAATTGAATTTGGTTGCTGATGAATGGTCAGATGCAATGGACAATTTAGCCGACATTGAAGCACAGTTACCGAAAACGACTTGGCGATAGGGGGAAAAGCAATGATTATTTTTAACTCGAGAAAGGATCTATTGATGGACGACAATTTAACTTGGACGGAAGTCATCATCGATGAAGCTGTCCAAAAAGCTGATAATTATGCAACGATTGCTTTATTAAAGAAAATCAAAGCCGAAATTGCTGAAACTGATAAGCGTATCGCCCAAGCGCAAGGAAAATTGGATGGTATTTCTTGGGATCATGAAGAGTGGTAAATCGGTCATTTAAAGCGAGCAATACAATGAAATTTTCTTGACTTATTGAAAGACAATGATAAAATGCCATTATGAAGCCTTTGCTTCACATTCAAATAGCCTTGTGCAATGCAATGAATGTGGTGTTCCAAAAGAACGAAGTAGTGATGAATCTGGCATATAGAGACCTAGTGGTTGGTGTAAACTAGGCGAGGATTGAGCGCGAATTACCCACAGGAGCAATTTCTTACGACGGCTAGTGCCCGTTAACGCACATGAGCGGTTATATTTCATTTGATTTATGACAATTTGGGTGGTAACACGGTAAACAATCGTCCCTGTACTAAGTTTTGAACTTAGTGCAGGGATTTTTTATTTTAACAAAAGAAAAAGGAGCACATTCATGAATATTATTGAAGAACTAGAATGGCGTGGGGCCATTAATCAACAAACAGATGAAGAGGGTTTAAAAAATTACATTAAAGATCACCAAATCAGCTTATACTGTGGTGTTGACCCAACAGGGGATTCGCTACATATTGGTCATTTGATTCCGTTTATGGTCTTGAAACGATTCCAACTTGCTGGTCACCGTCCAGTTATCTTAATTGGTGGTGCAACGGGTTCTATTGGGGATCCTTCTGGAAAATCGGAAGAGCGTAATCTACAATCTATGGCACAAGTAGAAGAGAATGCTCGCAAACTTGCTGGTCAAATGGAACGTCTTTTCTTGCAAGAAGAAGGAGCAGACTTCCGCATGGTGAACAACTATGATTGGACGAGCAACTTGTCCTTATTAGACTTCTTGCGTAACATTGGGAAACGTTTCAATGTGAACACGATGATTAAAAAAGATATCGTTGCTTCACGTTTGGAAACAGGTATTTCCTTTACCGAATTCTCTTACCAAATCTTACAATCAATGGACTTCTTACATTTATTTAAAAATGAAGATGTGCGCCTACAAATTGGTGGGGCAGATCAATGGGGAAACATTACCTCAGGTCTAGAGTTAATTCGTAAGGAAGAAGGTGCCGAGCTGAGGCTTTTGGATTAACGATCCCTTTGATGTTAAAAGCAGATGGTACCAAATTTGGTAAAACAGCAGGTGGCGCTGTGTGGTTAGATCCAGAAAAGACTTCACCATATGAATTCTACCAATTCTGGTTAAACCAAAATGATGCGGATGTTGTGAAATATTTGAAATACTTTACTTTCTTATCTAAAGAAGAAATCGATGCGTTAGAAGAAAAAGTGGCAACTGAACCTGAAAAACGTGAAGCACAAAAGACATTAGCTGAAGAAATGACCTTATTTGTACATGGTGAAGAAGGCTTGAAAGATGCCCAAACCATTACTGAAGCCCTATTCTCTGGTAATATTGCGGATTTATCAGCTAAACAAATTGCACAAGGTTTTGGGAATATGCCTGGATCAACTATGCCTAAAGAAGCTAATAATTTAGCAGTATGGTTAGTAGATGCTGGCATTGAAGCTTCTCGTCGTCAATCACGCGAAGATATCACGAACGGTGCAATCTACGTGAATGGTGAACGTATTCAAGATGTAGATTATGAAATTTCTGCTGCGGATGCTATCGAAGGGCAATATATTGTCGTTCGTCGCGGTAAGAAGAAATACTTCCTTGTAACAATTGAAGATTAGTTTTAACGATGATACAAAGAGGCTGGGACAAAAGATTAAAAGTATCGGTTTTTCGTCCTTACAGTGTACGTTCCTTGTGAGCCGTGGAACCATAGAAAGCCAAGTTCTTTCAATTTGAAATCGAGCCAAGGTCTCGATTTCATCCTCTTTCACGGCTAAGGAACTACCTTTCCAGTCCTTTAACCTGTTCCCGTGATATATTTCAATCAAAATTTATAAGAATTTTTTCAAAGTAAAAGGCGTACACAACTCTTATTAAGAATTGTGTACGCCTTTTTAGAGACCTTTTTTCCCATCCTCTTTTTGTATGATGAAGATGCAGGTATTTTCAAATGTTTCGTATACGTAAAATCACTCCGAAAACGCTTGGTAAAAGTTGTGTAAAGCCTATAGTAATGGGGTTTGTAACCTGTTAGGATGACCTTGTTGCAGTCACTTGAATAGGAGGGATTTATTTTAATGAAGCATTTTAAGTACCAATTGGGCACTATTGTCTGTATCTGTATGGCAAGTTTTTCAATTCATACACAAGTTGTATACGGACAAATAAGGGAAAATAGTAGCGATATACTTGTTAGGCCACTAGTAGCCACATCAACTGCTACGTATCTCAGCGATGCGGAACGCTATGCCATTATACAAGAAGGTACCAAGTTACTAGGACAACCTTACGTTTGGGGTGGTAATCGCATAGGTGGTTTTGATTGTTCCGGTTTTATTGAATACATATTTAATAGAAATGGCAAATATATGCCACGAACTACACAGCAACAGCAATATTTTGGGGATAAGATTCGTATAGACCAAGCACTACCAGGAGATTTGTATTTTTTTGAGGATAATGGAGAAGTTTATCACGTAGCCCTAGCGCTAGGTGATGGTGCCTATATCCATAGTCCTAGTCCTGGACGCAAAGTGTCGTATGGACACATAAGCCGCTTTCAAGCTCAATTTGCCTTGCGTGTACTTTAGCAAGCGCAATCACGGGAAAGTCTATCAAAACAAGAAGAATGCCCTTAAAAATATGATCAATTGTGATATACTATTACAGAACATACTAGACAAATATTAGGGGGCACTCATTCGTGGCTGAAAATAAAGAAACTTTTTACATCACAACACCGATTTATTATCCAAGTGGTAAATTACATATCGGTAATACTTATACAACTGTAGCATCTGATACGCTAGCACGTTATAAACGAGCAAGCGGTTATGACGTATTATTCCTAACTGGTACAGATGAACATGGTCAAAAAATCCAACAAAAAGCTGAAGAACAAGGTATTACACCACAAGAATATGTAGATAATATGGCTGCCGGCATGCAAGAATTATGGCATACAATGAAAATCTCAAATGATATTTTCATGCGTACATCTAGTGAGGCACATGTTGAAGCAATTCAAGCAATTTTCGAACGTTTATTAGCACAAGGGGATATTTATCTTGGTGAATACGAAGGCTGGTACTCTGTTTCTGATGAAGAATACTTTACTGAAACACAATTGGCTGAAGTATATAAAGACGAAAATGGCAAAGTGATTGGTGGGGTAGCACCATCAGGTCATGAAGTAGAGTTAGTTAAAGAAGAGTCTTACTTCTTTAGAATGAGTAAATATGCTGATCGATTAGTGGCTTATTACGAAGAACAACCTGAATTCATTCAACCTGAAACACGTAAGAATGAAATGATTAATAACTTCATTAAACCAGGTTTGGAAGATTTAGCTGTGTCACGTACTTCATTTAACTGGGGTGTACCGGTTAAATCAAATCCGAAACACGTTGTTTATGTTTGGATTGATGCCTTAGCAAACTATATTACTGCATTAGGCTATCCAAACCATGACATGGCCAAATTCGAAAAATACTGGCCAGCAAGTATTCACTTTGTTGGTAAAGAAATCGTGCGTTTCCATACGATTTATTGGCCAATTATGTTGATGGCATTAGACTTACCACTACCAAAACAAGTCTTTGGTCACGGTTGGTTATTAATGCAAGATGGTAAAATGTCTAAATCAAAAGGTAACGTTGTCTACCCTGAAATGTTGGTTGAACGTTACGGTCTTGATTCCTTACGTTATTACCTAATGCGTGAAGTGAAATTTGGTTCTGATGGTGTCTTCACGCCAGATAATTTTATTAACCGCATTAACTATGACTTAGCCAACGATCTTGGTAACTTATTGAATCGTACTGTTTCAATGGTTAATAAATACTTGGGTGGCCAAGTAGGCGCATATCCAGGTCAAATTACAGCATTCGATGGTCTGCTAGAAGCACTGATTACAAGTGAGCTTGCTGGTTACCATAAAGCAATGGATGATTTACAATTCTCAGTTGCTTTAGACCATGTATGGGAAATCATTTCACGTACCAACAAATACATCGATGAAACAGCACCGTGGATTCTAGCGAAAGATGAAGCATCTGCTGATCAATTGCAATCTGTTATGTACCACTTAGTGGATTCTTTACGCATTATCGCTATCTTAATCCAACCAGTGATGGTTGAAACACCTGCAGAAATGTTTACGCAATTAGGTATCGATTTCAATACAGATGCAGGTTTTGAAAATGCAAAAGTTGGTTTATACCCTGAATCAGCGAAAGTAATTGAAAAAGGTCAACCAATCTTCCCTCGTTTAGATCACGATGAAGAAGTTGCCTATATTCAAGCGCAAATGGCAGCCTCTAAACCGGTTACCACTGAAGAAGCGGAAGAAGCTAGCGCATTCAATCCAGAAGAAACGACTTTAGTTTCTAGTAAAGAAAGCCAAATCAAATACGATGTTTTCGATCAAGTTGAATTGAAAGTTGCAGAAGTAATCGATGCTGATTTCGTTGAAGGTGCGGATAAATTATTGAAATTTAGATTAGATGCTGGGGATGAAGGTCACCGTCAAATCTTATCTGGTATCCGTGAATTCTATCCAGATCCAACAGTATTAATCGGTAAAAAAGTTTGCATCGTTGCTAACTTAAAACCTCGTAAGATGAAAGGTCAAATTTCTCAAGGTATGATTTTATCTGCAGAAAAAGATGGCAAATTACAAGTTGTATTTGCACCGGATGATGCAGTAAATGGTTCAGAAATTGCCTAAACAATAGTACAAAGCAAAGACTGGGTTTTTATCCAGTCTTTTTCTAAGTTAAGGAAGGAATTTTATGTTATTTGATACACATACACATTTAAATGTTGATGATTTTGACGATGACCGTGAAGAAACGATTTTACGCGCGCGTGAAGTTGGCGTTAAGGGTTTTGCTTTAGTCGGCTTTAACGTCAATACGATTCGACGTGCTCAAGAAATGATACAAGAAAACCCTGATATGGTAGGTATTTACGGTTGGCATCCAACAGAAGCGATTGACTATAATGCTGAGGCCGAGTCTTTTCTGCTAAAAGCACTCGAAAGCCCAAAAGTTGTAGCTGTTGGGGAAACAGGGCTGGATTATTATTGGGAAACTAGTCCCCATGACGTCCAAGAAAAAGTTTTTCGTCGACAATTAGCCATTGCTCGTGAAATGCATTTACCTATTGTGATTCATAACCGTGATGCGACCGCCGATTGTTACCGCATTTTAAAAGATGAAAAGGTAGGCGACTTTGGGGGGATTATGCATTCTTACGGTGAAACTGAGGAATGGGTGGAAAAATTTCTTGATTTAGGCATGCATATCTCATTGTCAGGTGTATCCACATTCAAAAAAACGGATGATGTACGCGCAGCTGCGAAACTGGTGCCGGATGATAAAATTTTGATTGAAACAGATTCACCTTACTTAGCTCCTGTACCAAAACGCGGTAAGCGAAATGAATCTGCTTACGTAGCCTACGTGGCCCAAGTCTTAGCAGACACACGGGAAACGAGTTAGATGCATTTGAAGCGTTAACCTTTAAAAATGCATGTGATTTATTCAATTTGAATTTTGATGGCACGAATTTGAACTTAAAAACAGATGCAAATTCAATGAAAAGAGGCTAATCATCATGCCTGATAATCAATCAAATAATCCACAAAAAAAACATATTCAGCAAGTTATCGTGGTTGAAGGGAAATCCGATACACAACGCTTGCAAGCCATCTATGATGTCACTACAATTGAAACAAATGGCTCTGCTTTAAGCCAAGAAACCCTTGATGAAATCAGGAAAGCCCAAGCAATTCATGGGGTTATCGTGTTCACAGATCCGGATATTTCAGGTACGAAAATCCGTCAGGGTGTCATGGATGCTGTGCCAGATGTGCAACATGCATTTATCGAACGTAAGGACGCTAAACCCGACCACAAAGGCAGTCTTGGTGTTGAGCACGCTTCAAATCAAGCGATTGAAGATGCTTTAAGCCATGTATATACACTTAGTGAGGGCAAGGATACATCCAAAGAGATTCCACAAAATGTCTTGATTCGACTAGGTTTAGTCGGTGGCAGTGGATCCAAGGAAAAGCGACAATACTTAGCTAGCCAACTTCATATTGGTTATGTAAATGGCAAACAATTAGCGAAACGATTAGCTTTATTTCAAATTACTTTAGACCAGGTAGAAGATGTCCTGGCAAATTATCAAAAAGAAACAGGTGAATAAGATGACTGAACCAACAAAATATATCGCAACACCTTCAAGAACAGGTGAAATACTTAAGAAGTTTCATTTAGACGCTAAGAAATCTTTAGGTCAAAACTTCTTAACTGAACCGCAAATTTTACAACATATGATTGATGTTGCTGAAGTGGATAATGACACGAATGCCATCGAAATCGGTCCAGGTATTGGTGCCTTAACCGAATTTTTGGCAATGAATGCCAAAGAGGTGTTAGCGTTTGAAATTGATCAACGTTTATTACCTGTTTTAGCGGACACCTTAGCCCAATATGACAACGTGACGATCAAACACCAAGATATTTTGGAAGCTGATTTGAATGAAGAAATTGCTAAGATGGGACCAGCGGAGAAAACCGTCGTAGTGGCAAACTTACCTTATTACATTACTACACCAATTATTTTCAATTTATTAGAAGCAAGCATTCAATTTGATAAATTTATCTTGATGATGCAAAAAGAAGTGGCAGAGCGTTTAACTGCTGCACCAGGAAGTAAGGCATATGGTTCACTCTCAGTAGCCATTCAATACTACTGCGATGCTGAAATTGCTTTTAATGTACCGAGAACGGTTTTTAATCCGCAACCAAATGTAGATTCAGCTATACTAGCCTTGACTAAATTACCTACACCACGCATTCAAGTCATTGATGAAGCCTTTTTCTTCCGCTTAGTCCGTGCAAGTTTCAAACAACGTCGTAAAACATTATGGAATAATTTACGTGCGGCTTTTGGTAAGGAAGAGACGACAATCGAAAAGATGACTGTGGCACTTGAAGATGCGGGACTTGATCCGAAACAACGAGCAGAAACATTGTCTATTGAAGATTTTGGGAAATTGGCAGACGCACTTTTCCAAAAAGGTATCACGTATGAGGATGCTGAATAATCGGTAAAATTTGTCATCATTTCTAACATTTTTGTAATGTAATAAATTCTTGACAACAAAAGATAAAAATGGTATTTAAAAATCTTGCAATTTATGATATAATACTGCAAGAGAGGTGAGGGCATGCCAAATAATATTGCAACAATTAAAGCTGAACTTGAGAGTAAAATCGGTGAACGCGTCCATTTAACACAACAAATCGGACGTAAACGCGTTATGAAACGTCAAGGGGTGCTAAGCGACACTTTCCCTGCTGTTTTCGTAGTTGAGTTAGATCAAGACGAAAACAAATTTGAACGTATCTGCTATAGTTACTCTGACGTATTGACAGAATCAGTAGAAATTGAGTTTGAAGCACTTGACTAATTTCTCTAAATAGAAGAAGACCATAATCGAAAACGGCAGTATCAGATCTTTGCGTAGGTGAAGCTTGATATTGTGGTTTTTTTCTTTTTTATCGGCATTATTTTTGGTAAACTAAGTGATAAATATACGGAATTTAATAGATGGGAGGTTTGCACATGATAGAAGGAGAAGTTGCACCGGCCAAGATTAATCTTGCCCAGGATATTTTATTTCGCCGTGATGACCAATATCATGAAGTTGCAATGGTGATGGCCTCTATCGATTTGTCGGATTATTTAACCTTTGAGTTGATACCAGAGAATAAGATTATTGTTGAAACCAGTCGCGCTTTTTTGCCGGAAGATAATCGTAATCATGCTTTTCAAGCTGCCCAATTAATGAAGAAAATTGGCAATATTCAATCTGGTGTGCATATTTCAATCGAAAAACGAATACCAGTTGCAGCTGGACTAGGTGGTGGTTCGACAGATGCAGCCGCAGTATTTCGTAAACTGAATACCATGTGGGATATGAACTTACCATTGTCTGAGCTACAAGCATTAGCTAGCCAAGTCGGATCAGATGTGGCCTATTCTATCGCAGGTGGTACGGCTTTAGTTGAAGGTAGAGGGGAAAAGATCTCCCTCATCCAACCTGCACCAAAATGCTGGATTATTTTAGCTAAGCCAGCGATTTCCGTTTCGACCCGGAAAATCTTTCAACAGTTGGATATTGAGCGCTTGAAATACGAGCCGAATACACCCAAAGTATTAGCAGCTTTGGAAAATGGTTCTTATCAAGATTTAATGGCAGCGATTGGTAATTCTCTTGAAGGGGTAACTTTCGCGCAACACCCACAACTCGCACGTTTGAAGCAACAGATGCTTCACTTTGGGGCTGATGGGGTCACGATGTCTGGTTCTGGGCCAACTATTATTGGTTTTACTCAGGTATATAGCCGTGGTCATCGCATTTATAATGCCTTGAGAGGTTTTTGCCAAGAAGTGTATATGGTTCGTGTCATGCCTGAACCATTTGATGAATTTAAATAACAAACGAAAGTCCGTGGATAGAACCATGGACTTTTTTTGTTGTTTGGTAGAATGTTTCGGCGTTTTTATTTTTCTACAGATGGAAAATGCAATTTCAAAGAGGGCCAAGGAATTCTTTTTACAAATTTCGAGGATCATCCTTGCTAGGTTTTTGTAAGTATGCTATATTATCTTTTGTGCAAATCGTAATCGATACGATTTAAATGACGAAATATTCATATATACATACGAAAATGATAGAGATGAGGAGGATTACGTGAAAATTTTCAAAATATGGAAATGGCTTATTGCAATGGTAGCAATCGTTTTTTTATCTGCCTGTAGCCAGACCGGTTTATCAGATACTGCTTCAAATGAACAAAGTGATGATCTAAAAATTGTTACAACTTTTTATCCCATGCAAGCCTTAACGCAGGCTGTAGTTGGCGATATAGCAGAAGTAACGGCTATGATGGCTAATGAAGAAGTGCATGATTACGAGCCAAGTGCCCGAGATATTGCGACTTTAAATGAAGCAGATATATTTGTATATAATAGCGATGAAATGGAAATTTGGGTGCCAAGTCTCTTAGCTAGCTTGCAAAATGATGACTTACTAATCATTGAAGCATCGGCAGACGTGGCAACGATTGATGGTGACGTGACCACTATTGAAGGTGATACAACAGTAGAGGAAGAACATTCAGAGCCAGAACATGCAGAAGAGGCAGAGGCGCATGATGTGGATCCACATACATGGCTAGACCCTGTGAATGCGGCAACCGAAATCAAAACGATTGCTGATGCCATTAGTAGTTATGACGCAGGGCATGCCCCAATTTATCAGGATAATGCTAGCAAAATGACCATGCAATTGTCTGACTTAAATGCGCAATACCAGGCCCTATTCGCAGATGCTGAGAACAAACTATTCTTGACCCAACATGCGGCTTTTGGTTATCTGGCTAACCGCTATGGCTTAAATCAAGTAGCCGTAACTGGCTTAACAGAATCAGCAGAACCGTCACCCAAGCGCATTGCTTTGATTGTAGATTATATTCGCGCCAACCAAGTACCAGTGATGTATATTCAAAAAGGTGGCTCATCAACAATTGCAGACACCATTGCTGCCGAAACAGGGGTGGCTATCGGCGAATTACAGTCTATGGAAAGTGTAGATACAGCAACATATCCAGCTGATGGAAAAGGATTCATGAAAATAACGACAGAGAATCTAGAACATCTGTCTAAAGTTGTGCATTAAGGAGGGATCGTATGCATTATATCGAAGTTGATAATTTAGGGTTTTCATGGGAAAACGAACCCGTGTTAAACAATATTTCATTTACCGTTGATCAAGGAGAGTTTGTTATTTTGACAGGTGAAAATGGGGCCGCCAAGTCAACATTATTACGTAACATCATGGGGTTATTAACACCTAACGAAGGTAGTGTCACAATTTCAAAAACCAATAGCGAAGGCAAAAAATTACAAATTGGTTATGTGCCACAAACCCTGAATAGCTTCAATGCGGGTTTTCCAAGTACCGTTTATGAATTTGTTTCCTCAGGACGCTACCAACAAGGCAAATGGTTTAAAAAATTAGATGAAGCAGACAAAATTCATATTGAACGGGCCTTGAAATCAGTAGGGATGGAAGAGCAACGTAATAAAAAAATTGGTGACTTATCGGGGGGACAAAAGCAACGGATCGGATTAGCGCGTGTATTTGCTACAGATCCTGATTTATTTATTTTAGATGAACCGACAACGGGGATGGATAAATCATCTCGCGCCAGTTTTTATGAATTATTGCGTCATAATACGGAAAAACATGGGAAGGCCATTTTAATGGTTACACATGATGATAATGTGTTAGACGAATACTATGATAAGAGAATACATTTAGTAAGAGAGGAGAATTCACCGTGGAGATGTTTCAGTATGAGTTCATGGGACGGGCGTTCTTAGCCGCCACCGCAATTTCATTTATTTCACCGATTTTAGGCTTATTGTTGATTATGCGTAAACAATCCTTGATGGCGGATACTTTGGCCCACATCTCCTTAGCAGGGGTAGCCTTTGGTTATTTATTAAATGTGGAACCAACGATTACAACAATATTATTTGTCGCAGCAGCAGCAGTGATTTTAGAGTATTTGCGTGTGGTATATGCGAATTACTCAGATATATCTGTGGCTATGATGATGTCTGGTGGTATGGCCTTGGCACTACTACTACTTAATCAGGTAGATTCAGCTTCATCGATTAATTCCTATTTATTTGGCTCAATCATCACAGTATCGCCTTTACAATTAACCATATTAATTGGATTAGCGATTATTATTGTAGCAGCATATATTATTTTTAAACGCCCACTGTACTTGATTTCCTTTGATGAAGATACAGCATTCACTGCTGGGTTACCAGTGCGGTTGATTTCAATTATCTTTTCTATCGTCACAGGTATGGCGATTGCCTTAATCATGCCGATTGCTGGTTCATTGTTAGTATCTGCTATCATTGTTATGCCAGCAGCGATTGCATTACGTTTAATGAAGAATTTCGATGGTGTTATTGCATTAGGTGTTATGATTGCAATGGTGGGGATGTTCTCAGGTTTGGCAACGTCTTATTACTTAGATACACCACCAGGAGCAACAATTGTGGCGATCTTTGTTTTACTGTTTATAATTGAAAGTGCTTATTTAAAAATAACGAAAAGCTAATTACGAATGTTTAGGAAATGAGGTGGTTCTATACAGAATTACCTCATTTTTTATATGTTTTTTTAAAATAAGCGAACATTAAGTGAAATTTCTCTTTCAAAATAAGAAATTTCAATATATAATGTACTGTAAGACGAAAGAATCTGAAAGGTTGGACAATATGAAAATCAAGCGTAGCCCACGATTAGTGGACATGACACAGTACTTACTATCCCACCCGCATCGATTGGTATCGCTAACGTTTTTTGTGTCACGTTACGAATCAGCAAAATCTTCTATCTCTGAAGATTTAACAATTTTGAAAGAACAATTTGAATTGAGTGGTTTCGGTCGTATCGAAACAGTAGCAGGGGCAGCTGGTGGCGTTATATATATTCCAACCATGTCCGAAGAAGAAGCTGTAGTTGAAGTAGAAAACTTAATCCATCAACTGGAATCTGCTGACGATCGTATTTTACCAGGTGGATATTTCTACCTAACTGATCTATTATCTGATCCAGAGCAATTGCGTAAAATTGGTAAAATTATCGCAAGCTACTACTCAGAATCAAAAGCAACCGCGATTATGACGATTGCGACTAAGGGTGTGCCTATTGCACAAATGGTTGCTTTGTATATGAATATCCCATTTGTGATTGTACGTCGTGATTCTAAGGTTACTGAAGGGTCAACCGTTTCAATTAACTACGCGACAAAAGGTACTAGTCGTGTCGAAAAAATGGAATTAACGAAATCTTCTTTACCTCAAGGATCACATGTACTAATTATTGATGACTTCCTAAATGGTGGGGGAACAATTACAGGTATGAACTCAATGTTGAAAGAATTTAATTCAACTTGTGCAGGTATCTCTGTACTTTGTGAGTCAGATACACCTGATCGTGAAATTGATTTTGAATATCAATCATTGATTAAGGTTCAAAAGGATGCAGCCTATCCAAAAGGGTTCCAACTAACATTAGGCACAATGTTCCAAAAATAATGCGGATCTATAACATCAGAAACCGGGATGCAAATCTCGGTTTTTTGTTTATGATGTGCTTTTTTACAAGTAGATAACAAATGGGGATTCATTAAAAAGAATGATGCTGTTTTCGTTATAATCATATGAAGAAGATAAGCGCAGAATGTTATATCTTAAATGGGGGAAAGAAATGAAAGACAGTATGAATAAAAGAAAGTTGCTACTTAGGGGATTCGTTTTTGTTACGCCTTTTCTATTAAGTGATTTTGTTGCCAATAAAGTAGCAGCTGCTGAAGTAAATGGGGTATCTGAGCTACAAAGTTCAGTTGTAACAAGTAGTACAGAGAATGAAGAGACAAGTGTACATGCTAGTGAGGTCAGTGAAAGTGTTGTTGAAGTTGAAGCAGCAGTAGCTGAAAGCCAAAGCAGTGTGGTTGAAGAAGTAAGTGCTGGTAGTGAAACTTCTGCAAGTGAGTCAGTTATTGGGGCTACGGATAATTCAGAAATAGCAACATCTACTGCTGAATCTGATACAGAAACAGTAGTAGAAATTAAACAAAGCCAAGTTGTAGCAGAAAGTCAATCAATTCTATCGGAGACAACCTCGGAAAGTGTTGAAGTAGATGCAGAAATTGCTTCAACTAGTGAGGAAATACTTGTATCAGAAAGTGGCTTAACAAATGAAGACAGTGAAACGATTAGTAAACCAACAATGGGTTTATTCAGCACACAGAGTGCTAGTCGAGCTGTGGCTTCTACTGTAAGCACGTCGAACACAAAAACAGATGTCACGCGAATCGAAGGAAGAGACCGTTATTTAAACGCAGTTGAAATATCAAAAGCGGGCTGGGCAACAGCAGAAAAGGTACTTTTAACAAATGGGACAACTTTTGCGGATTCTTTAGCTGGATCCTCATTATCTGGACTGTATGACGCACCCATTTTATTTACCAAGGCGAATCAGTTACCCGCTGAGACTTTAGCCGAAATAAAACGACTGCAGGCTTCAGAGGTAATTGTGTTAGGTGGTGAAACTTCTGTTCCTGAAGCTATTCTAAATGCACTTGCAGATGCAGGTATTTCTGCTCGCCGCGTGGATGGTTCTAACCGTTATTTCTTAGCGGCCAATATTGCCGATGAGTTAAAGGCTGATGTGCAAACACCTTACGAAGCTTTCTTAGCAAGTGGTGAAGTTGCAGCCGATGCCTTGTCTATTGCGCCAGTTGCGGCTAGCCGTTTAACACCGATTTACCTAACCAAGAATAATAAATTAGAACAAGCAGTTATAGATGCAATTCCTTTTGTTAGTCAATGGACGGTGATTGGATCGAATAATACAATATCTGATGACGTCATCAATCAAATGATTGCACTAGGTGCAAGTATCCGTCGTATCGAAGGGCAAGACCGTTATGAAGTAAATCAAAATATCATCGATGAATATATCGATACAACAAAAACAAATACTTTATATGTTGCTTCTGGCGAGCATTTCTCAGATGCTTTACCATCGGCAGCACTAGCAGCGAAGATGGGTACAGGGGTTCTATTAGTCAAAAATGATAATAATACCACTATTCGTAAACAAAAAGAGTTTGCAGTACGAGAACAAAATGTGGATCATTTAATTATCGTAGGTGGGACACCAACTATCTCGACTGAAACTGCAGAAAAAATGGCGAATACTTATATCTTCCTTGATCCCGGTCATGGTGGATACGAATCAGGTGCCTACTACTATGATGTAAGTGAGAAGGATATCAATTTATCTGTGTCTAATAAAGTAAATGAATTACTTACAAACGCAGGCTATATTGTTTTACAATCTCGTCTAGATGATAGTGCAGTCGGTTTATACGATAGACCAGATATCGCAAATAATACATACAATGATATTTTTGTTTCAATCCATCATAATGCTATGCCAGGAGATGAGGGCTACTTAGTATCAGGGATTGAAACATATTATTATGAACATACACCAGGTGAAGAATACCAACCTTTAACGGAAAATCAGTATACATACCGTGAGGCTATTAACCCTGAGCGACGAGATTTATCGATTGAATTAGCAACCTACATTCATAACGCAGCCATTGAAGCAACTGGCGCTATTGATCGAGGTGTACGTGAAAATGACTTTGTCGTTAACCGAGAAACGGTTATGCCATCCGTTTTACTGGAATTAGGGTATATGTCTAATTGGGCAGAATTTAACAAGTTATTATCCGAAAGCTATCAAGATACCTTAGCTCAAGCAATTGTTAATGGGATTAATCAATATTTTGCTTAACCTTCTACAAAATGAGAAAAATAGACGTAACGTTGATTTACTTTACGTCTATGCCAAGTCATGTGAAAGTGATAAACTGGATGATGATAAAAACAAAGGCCACTACGGCTATTTCGGAAGGTAATTTGTAATGAAAGAACGACAACAAAATTTTGAATTATTAAGAATCATTGCCATGTTTTTGATTGTCATTTCACATGTGATTACCCACTATATTATGGCGGATAATCTAGAGCTATCGCTCGTTAATGAATTTTTATTGACCATGCTACGGTCATTTATTTATATTTGTGTGAATGTTTATATCATTATTACTGGATATTTCTCAGTTTATGCAAAGCAATTGAAATTTCGTAAATTATTAAATGTTATTTTGCTACCTGGTTTCATTTCAGCTGTGTTATTGATAATTATGATGGCTGTGGGATCGATAGATTTTAATATCTGGCGAATATTAGGAAAATTATTTGCTACCTTTAGAGGCGAATATTGGTTTATTTCCAATTATTTTGCCTTATACCTTTTTATCCCACTCATTAATAAAATGATTCACAGTTTTTCTAAGAAAGATATACAACAGTTAATATTCCTAACTTTTCTTGTTGGATCTGTTTGGTCCTTTTTCCTAGTAAACGATGAAATTGTGGCATTTAATTCAGGCTTTTCACTTATATTCTTTATCTTTTTATATATAGTTGGTGCGTATATTCGCTTGTATGGTGCTTTTTATAAGGATTTCACAGGGCGACAATACCTAAATGGTTATCTTATGGTGGGGGTATTGACAGGTATTTTACAATTTATCCTCCTACAAGTTGATTTTTTGAATTACAATGGACCATTTGAATTGGTTATGTCCTATGCATTTTTCATGTTCATTTCCACTGTGACTATCAAATCACAGTGGATCAACTATATCGCTACCTACACTTTAAGTGTCTATCTTGTTCATGAACAGGGGCAGGTACGAGAATTGATATGGAATTTACCTATAGTTCATCAGATGATTAATTGGTCACCTTTTACCTTTATTCCTGCAATTATTCTTGTTGCTGCCTTAGTGTTTATAGGTGCATGGATAGTCGGGTGGCTTTTAACGAATATTTTCGAACGATTGGAAAGACGATTATATGCCTGGATTGATGGAAAAGATTGGATAAAACCAGAAAAATTGATAAAAAAGGTAGTGAAGTAATGCATTTGTTTAAATATCAATTAGATGAACACCTTGCGCTCATTAAACCGACATTAGAGATGGCGCAGGAAATGGTGCAAGTTATTGAAGCAAACAAGGAATATATCGGAGAATATTTAGATTTTGTAGA
The DNA here is from genome assembly GCF_002252085.1 of Aerococcus sp. 1KP-2016. GTDB lineage: Bacteria > Bacillota > Bacilli > Lactobacillales > Aerococcaceae > Aerococcus. The sequence goes on along the minus strand of NZ_NEEY01000023.1, from coordinate 9,592 downwards.
TACAATTGAAGGCGAACAAAGCCAAATTGATTTTCTTAAGATGCGCTTTAACCAAGAGGCGGAAGGCACTGGACGGCAATATATGATTACTTATGCTGATGAAATTGTTGGTTCAATTGATTTACATAATATCAGTAAGGACTTTAAAAGGGCTGAAGTTGGCTATTGGTTGATACCCATAGTTGCTGGCAAAGGTGTGATGTCATTAGCTGTTCAAGCCGTATTAGCAATAGCTTTTGAAGATATGCGCTTAAATAAAGTTTCCTTGCATGCAGATGTGGATAATATTGCGAGTAACCGGGTTGCACAAAAGAATGGTTTTACCTTTGAAGGTACCCTTCGTAAAGACATTCCTCTACGTGGCGAATTTAGGGATATGAATCTATATAGTATTTTAGAAACAGAATTTAAGGTATCGAAATAAAAAATGAGTTCGGACAACTGACTGTCTGAACTCATTTTTTGTATGTAACTCGTTGAGGGGTGAACGGTTTTTGTCGGACGCTATTGAAACGTGTTCCAAGAGGCAGATTTGACTGCGTTTCAGAAAAATCCTTAAATCCCAAAGTACGGGCTTTAAGTTCATTTTCTTCCAACGGTTCAAATCTTAGCGCCTCTTGTCGCACTCTATTGAAACGTGTTCCAAAAACCAATCCTCTGCGCACTTCAGATTAGCTAGTGATGACTAGCGTCATCACGGGCGCAAATCTTCCACTGGTTGAGGGTTGAACGGTTTTTGTCGCACGCTATTTTAATATGTTTTGATAGATGTCCATATACGTGTCATGGATGTCATCCCAATTGAATTTTTTGGATGCTTGAACAGCTTTGGCAGACATGTCTTTGTAATGGCTTTGAATGTAATTCAAGGCATCGTTGAAGCCGTCATTATCAAATCTATCAGTAGATACACCGATTTCTTTATCTGTAAAGTAGCCATCGAAGCCTTCACCTTTGGTATAAACGACAGGCAGGGCTTGACTCATGGCTTCAACATAAACCAAGCCAAAAGTTTCTGGTGAAGATAATAGGGCAAAAATATCAGAATGACGATAAAATGCTACAATTTCTTCTTTATTTTTAGGTCCGTAATATGTCACGACAGGATTAGCAAGTAACTGATCTAAAATACCTTGATCCCAATTCGATCCGATAATATGCAATTCAGCTGGCGCCACAGTGTCGTTATAGTTTTCTACATAAGAGGCAAGGGTAACTAGATTTTTCGCTTTTTGAATTTTTGCAGTTGTGACGATTTTCAATGGTTGATGTAGGGCGACTGCTTTATTTTCGTAGGCATGGTCGTGCCAATATTGATCAATGCCGTTTGGTAATACAAGCGTTTTTGCTAATAATTCTGCTTTTATTTTTTCTGGTATATAGTGATTAAATGTGTTCTCAAAGTTATTTTGTGAAATAAAGATAATTTGGCTGGCATTCTGTAAAATTTTAAAAGCGATTGGGCGTAACCATACAGCCTTTCTAAAGAAATCAGCCACTTCGTTACTCCGAACAGCAACTACATAGGGCGTTCCATGTTCTTGATGAATGCGGTAAGCCATGTAGCCGTTTGTAAATAGGGAATGGGCATGAATCAAATCGTATTGGCTGGTATCATATCGTTTGGTTAAATCACGATAAATTTTGTTCTGTTTATAATAATAGAAAAAGCGTTCAATTTGATTATACACACGAACCGTCTGTGCATAGGGCGCTTTTGATGCAATACGGTCTTCAGGAAATTGTTTAGAGATGGGTACATAGACATCGATATCTACATCTACATCAGCTACTACTTGGCGATCAAATAATTGTTGAAAGAGTGGTGATGTTGAATAATATGAACAAACGTGTAAGATTTTCATAGGGATTCTCCTTGTTTTTACTATCTACAGTATAACAAAAACGGATTTAAATTTTTTTAAATATTAGAATTTCTTCGATATGGTATAATTTCTTTTAAACTATTAAGCGCAAGTGTTACAATGAAAGTATGTAAAAAATCAAAATAATCTATATATAATTTATGCGGGAGGCAATTAATTAATGAAAATTACAGTAGTAGGTGCAGGATATGTAGGATTATCTAATGCCATCTTATTAGCACAACACAATGAAGTTGTTGCATTAGAAGTAAATCCAAATATTGTTGATTTATTAAACAACAAACAATCACATATCTCTGATAGAGAAATTGAACAATATTTAGCCAATGAAGATTTAAACTTGCGTGCTACTTCTGATAAAGATGATGCTTATGCGAATACAGATCTTGTGATCATTGCGACACCAACAAACTATGATGAAGCATCAAATTCATTTGACACTTCTTCAGTTGAAAGTGTTGTAGATGATGTTTTAGCGCAAGATACACAAGCACCAATCATTATCAAATCTACAATTCCAGTAGGTTATACTGTTGGCTTACGTGAAGCAAAAGGTACTGACCGCATTATCTTCTCGCCTGAATTCTTACGTGAAGGTCAAGCGTTGTACGATAACTTATACCCATCTCGTATTATTGTTGGTGATACTTCTGAAGCAGCACATAAATTTGCGGATTTATTAGCAGAAGGTGCAAAAAAAGAAGATATTGATATCTTATTTATGGACCCAACAGAAGCTGAGGCAGTAAAATTATTTGCGAATACATACTTAGCGATGCGTGTAGCCTTCTTCAATGAGTTAGATACATATGCACAAATGAAAGGTTTAAATAGCCAATCAATTATCGACGGTATTTCATTAGATCCACGTATTGGTACACATTACAATAACCCTTCATTTGGTTATGGTGGTTACTGCTTACCAAAAGATACAAAACAATTACGTGCGAACTTTGAAGGTGTACCAAATAACATCATCTCAGCAATCGTTGAAGCAAATAAAACACGTAAAAACTTTATTGCCGATTCAGTTGCAGCGAAAAATCCTGAGACAGTTGGTATTTTCCGTTTAACAATGAAATCTTCTTCAGATAATTTCCGTGAATCAGCAGTGTTAGGCATTATGAAACAATTGACTGAAAAAGGCATTGAAGTGATTGTATATGAACCAACATGGAAAGAAGCAACATACGGTGATTATAAAGTTGTAAATGACTTAGCAGCGTTCAAAGAAAATTCTGATGTAATCATTACGAACCGTATGACTGAAGATTTAACAGACGTGCCTGAAAAAGTATTTACACGTGACGTATACCACAACAACTAATCCATTATTCTATCGTCAAGTATGAGGGTGGGACAGCGATGTCCTATCCTTTTTACTTGAATATGGGTTTTATAGTATAATGGGTGAGATGAATTAAAAATACAAAATGTAATATAAACAAATAAGCAACAACTTTTATTTAGTGAGGAGTATGAACAATGCAAGACACGAACACTGCAAAACAAATGCGTATTTTACATGTGATGAGTGGCTTTGGGGGAGGCATCTCCTCATTTATATTCAATAAAGCAAAACAAATGCCCGAGTACGGCGTTATCTTTGATGTGGCCACTTATGACGAATGCAGTCCTGAATTTGAATCAGCAATTTATGCTACAGGGGGGCAAATCTACCGGTTACAAAATCCTAAGAAAAAAGGTACAAAGGCATTTACTAGCAGTTTTTCAGCACCTTTTGAAGCCAACCAGTATGACCTTGTACATTGTCATATAGAGGGATATCGCGCAATCCCTTATTATCAGATAGCAAAGAAATTTGGCGTGCAAAGATTTTATATTCATGCACATTTAATGAATGATTATAAAATTAAGAATCTGAAAGACAAATTTCTAAATGATTTTGGTAAGAAAGTGAATACCCGAATGACTACTGATTTTGTGGGTTGTGGTAAATTGGCAATAAAATCAGTGTTTGGACAAAAAACTAATTTACAAGAATCAATGGTGATACCAAATTCTATCGATATAAACGACTACAACTATTCTGATGAAGCCTATGCGAAATTAAAAGCAGATGGGCGAAGTGCACTAGGTGTTTCAGATCATACATTAGTGATAGGGCATGTTGGGCGATTGATGCCAGTGAAAAATCATAAAAAAACTTTAAAAATTGGTCAATATATTTTAGACCACCAAATTGATGCTAAAATTTTTATTATTGGTGCAGGGAATTTGGAAGCTGAATTAAAACAAGCGGTTAAAGACCAAGGTTTAGACGAGGTCATATCTTTTACTGGACGTATCAGTCCGATTGCTAATTTTTATCCAAGCCTGGATGTCTTATTATTACCGTCCTTCACTGAAGGCCTGCCAACAACGGTTGTAGAAGTTCAGGGCGCAGGCGTTCCTACTGTCATGTCGGATACGATTACGGATGAAGTAGATTTAGGGTTAGGAATGGTCGCAACTTGTGGTTTAGAAGATGATGCTGCTATTTGGTATGATAAATTGGCTGAAATGAGTCAACTGCACGTACCTGATGCACAAACCCGGCTTCAAGCAATTGAAGCGAAACGCTTTTCAAATGAAGCATCAGCAAAATTATATGTCGATTATTTTACAGGAAAAATACATGGTTATCAGATTTAACGTGAACTGTAAACAGTACCCATGCCGAAAGGAGGTGATGGCAGTTTGTTAACCTATTTAATCATATTGGTATCAAGTGTTTTTCTCGGTTCAAATTTGATAGCCATCACCTTACCAGTAGGGCAAATATCAATTTATCGGATTTTTTCACTACTGGTTGTACCTATAGTGATTCTCTTTCTTTTGAAGGATAAAAAAGCCTTTAAAATTCGTATGAATTCATATGCAACGGGGATGGTTGCGGTCTATATATTTTGGTGGATTTGGGCTTTTTGTTCTGTTTTATGGGCATTAAGTATTGGATCTTGGCTACAAGCTATGGTCCTACTGACACTGGGCGTATCTAGTGTCCTTGGTATCTTCTTGTGGACGAATAACTATCTTCAGTGGCGCAGCTTAATGAAAGCTGTATGGGTTATGCTAACCTTTTTAAGTATCTGGGGACTATTTGAAATAGTGACCAATATATACTTGTTAGCCGACTTAGAAAAATTAGACAAGTACTCAACCTTTGTAACCCAACCGTGGACACGCATTCCAATAACCTATCTAGCAAATCAAAATGATTATGCCACAATGCTATTAGCGTCATTGCCAGTCAATTTAACATTAATGAATACGACGAAGAGTAATCTTAAAAAATTAGTAACACTCGCCTGTATTATGCTCTCAAGCTTTTTGATTTTTCAATCTGGTTCACGTATGAGCCTGATTATGGTCGTGCTATTCTTTGTGATATATGGCTTGCTACATGTCCGTTGGGATTTCCCCCGCAAGCAATTGGCTCAAACATTGAGCATAGTTGCGTGTGTAGTGTTGGGATTGATCATTTTTGTGGCACCCATTCGATCAATGATAACGGATCTGATTTATATTCTGCCTCGACCAATTATCACGGGGGATGTGGGGCGGATGAACATGTGGCGAAATGGCTTATCATTTGTGGGTAAAACATTTGGTCTCGGTGTAGGCGCAGGAAATGTAGAGGTTTGGATGGAGACTTTTGGTACTTTACCAACAAATCACATTTTTAATATCCACAACTGGTGGCTTGAAATATTAGTCGGATATGGGGCTTTGGTATTTATTGCTTATACCCTTGGTTATGGCCTGATGATTTACCGGTTATTTGATCTTAGAAAATATGTGCAAAAACCCCAACGTCACACAATGAATGCTTTAATTGCTTTCTTATTGATTTTTATTGGGGCAAGTATTACCAGTGCGAATAATATGCTGATTGAATGGCATTGGGTGTTCTTTGGTCTAATTGTGGCCTACATCAAAATTATGGAAGCAAAAGTATATGAAGAGAAAAAGAGGGTTGAATAAATGAGTTTGCTAACTATTATCGCAGAATTATGGCGATTCTTTATAAATAATATCGTAAAAATCATTATTGGCACTATTATAGTAATGGCGATAACAATCGGTGCGCGCGTTTTATTATCAAGCTATATTGAAAATACAGCGGTGGAATCTGTTACTTCTGAAACGGCTGAGAATGAAACACTGACACCAGAAGAAATTGAGGCTTCATATGAGCTTTTAGGTACCGTTTATGATCAAGAGCCAGCAGAGTTTTCTTTTGTTGCTGTAAACCAAGAAGGAATTATTTTAGGCAATTCATTTATTTTGGATGAATACCTATCTCGTCCAGACGTTTTGACAGAATTAGAAGCAGCCTCAGGGGTTGATATCGCTTCAACCCTTCAAGCTCAGGCCAATGTTGGTCTTGAAAAAACACGTAATTTCCGTGGTGGGCTAGCAGCCGTGCGTAATTCTTCAACAGATGAAATTACTATGAGGGTCCTTGTTGGTCAAACGGCCGAAGAAAATTTGGCTGTTGCTGAATCCATTTACCAATACTTACAAGCCGGTAAAGTGCCATTCTATGAAAATTATGAGTTAACCTTCTTATCTACGCCAGAAATTGGCGAAGATTTAGTATTAGAAGATAATCCAATGGTACCAACTCCGGGTACGTTGTCTGGATTACAACCACAACAAACAGGAGGATCACTTGTCTTTTATGGTGTGCTAGGAGCCATCTTAGGCGTTATCTTATCCACAGCGATTTTATTTGCTTTACATTTTTTCAGCAAAAAAATCACATATGCTTATGATTACGCTTGGGATTTTGATGATTACCAAAGATTGGTTGATGGCGATAAAATTGATGCAGATGCATTGCATAATTGGTTACTGATTCCTGCAGATAAAAACCGGGTTGCTGTAGCACAAAATACTGCGAATGAGATGATTCAAGAATTTGCAAGTCAACATTTACCGGTCGCTAACACTATATCGGCAGGTATAGATACACCGGAAGAAATCATTCTGTTTATTGAATCAGGTCAAACTGATAAAGACTGGTATAAACAACAATTTGAATTAAGTAAATTATATGAAGCACGATTAAAAATCGTTCATTTCAAGTAAGGAGTATCACAATGACTTTTCAAGAAAATTTCATATCTATTGTGACACCTGTTTATAATGCAGAACGCTTTATTGGTGCGACAATTGAAAGTGTCCAACAACAATATTATGGTGATTGGGAATTGATTTTAGTCAATGACCAATCTAGCGATAATAGCCAGGAAATTATTGAAGCTTATGCTCAAGGGGACGAACGGATTAAAGTCATCAATCTAGTTGAAAATTCTGGTGCCGCAGTTGCCCGAAATACGGGTATTGCAGCTGCTAAAGGTCAGTATATTGCCTTTATTGATTCAGACGATGTATGGGATGCAGAGAAATTAAATCGTCAAATCCGCTTTATGAAGGAAGGAAACATTGCTTTTTCATATTCTGATTTCCGTTTGGTAGATGAAAATGGTGTAGTTCTAAAAGAAAAAGCAAACGTGCCACTATCTTTAGACTACACAGGCTTATTGAAAAATACAGCCATTGCATGTTCCACAGTAATGATTGACCGTGAAGTTGTAGGGGACTTCCGGATGCCACTAGTACGTAAAGGACAAGATACTGCAACATGGCTACAAATCATGCGTGAAACAGGTGTGACGGCGTATGGTATATCAACACCGTTAAATTCATACCGTCAAGTAGCTGGATCAATTTCAAGTGACCGTATTGGGGCTTTAAAACGTACTTGGAATACATATTACAACCTGGAAAAGTTGCCTCTACCCAAAGCAGCCTATTACTTTACGTCTTATGTTGTAAATGCAATTTTACGTCGTATCTAATCGAAAAAGATGTGTGACAGATAATTCAGATTTGCGTTACAATGGACTATAGCAAATCTGAATTGCACACATTATCTTATGGTCTCGTAGCTCAGGGGATAGAGCACTCGTTTCCTAAACGAGGTGTCGGAAGTTCAAATCTTCTCGGGACCGTTTTTTTATAATTTGAATATTAAATACTGCGAGGATAAAAATGAAAACATTAAAAAATATTTTAAATGTCGCTCTCTCGAACATCGTGGGCTTTGGAACAAGCTTTATTGTAGGTTTTATATTGCCTGGCATCCTAACAGTTGCACAATATGGCTCTTATCGTCAATATACGTTATATCTGAGCTTTACTTATCTATTTCATTTAGGTTTTGCAGATGGTATCTATATCAAATATGGCGGAGAGGATATCGACAAACTGGATAAGAATGTGTTGCGCAATGAGCATAATTTTGCTAATGCCTTTCAGTTTGTCATGTTTATCGGCATGTTCCTCATTTCTTTAATCACTAAAGATCCAGTGCTCATCCTATTTTCAGTGGTTACTTTCTTCTCTAACGTAACGACTTACCAATCAAATTTCTTACAGGCGGTAGGGCAATTTAATACGTTTACGATTGCTTCAATGTTCCGGTCAATTTCTTATATTTTGTTACTACTTGCGGGTATTTTCATCTTTAAATCAGAAGATTATATTTTCTATATCATTTTAAATGTTATTTCTTATATTCTGATGTATCTATACTATGAATATATCTTTGTTGGTAAATTAGGCTTCAATCCTAGTTTCACGGTAAAGGATAAATTATCCATTTTTCGAGTGGGTTTTCTGATTCTATTAGCCAATATGTCACTGACATTTGTAGGAAACATTGGTTCTTGGATTGCTAACTGGGGATTCCCCATCGAACAATTTGCACAATATTCATTCCAGAATTCAGTTTTAAATGTCATCATCCTAATTGTGAATGCCGTTGCCTTAGTATTCTATAATCTGATCTCTAAAACGGATAATCCAAAGGTAGCAAATGTGATCAAACAATTAACCTTACTGTTGGGTATTTTTGGTGGTTTAGCCTTTTTCGTGTTTAAGTGGATCATTGAATTTTTCCTGCCTGCTTATACGCCATCAATTGAATTGTTATCTATTACATTTGTCTCAATTCCATACATCATGATTTCAAAAATTGTAATTTCGAATTTATATAAAGCAAAACGAAGTGAGAAAAAATATATTCGCGACTCCATTCTATATGCACTAGCAGCCTTTGCATTTGTATATGTCGTATTCTTACTGACACAAAGTTTATCTGGTATCGCTTGGGCAACTACTCTATGTTACTTCCTGTGGTATATGTATGTATCCCGACGTGAATTCACCCACCTGAAAGGTGATACAAGCGAATGGGTGTTAATTTTAAGTCATGTACTTGTATTTTATTTAACCGCAAATTTCTTGAACATCTATATTGGTTTCATTGTATATGCTATTTATTTATTAGCCATCTTAGGATGAAACGGGTAGAATTACAAGGGATTTTCCAACAAATACTAAAAATGGAAGAATAATTATATATGAATTGGAGGCTGGGACAAAAGGCCTCTAAAAGGCGTACACAATTCTTAATAAGAGTTGTGTACGCCTTTTACTTTGAAAAATTCTTATAAATTTTGATTGAAATATTTCATGGAACAGGTGTCAAAGGACTGAAAGTGTAGTTCCTTAGCCGTGAAAGAGGATGAAATCGAGACCTTGGCTCGATTTCAAATTGAAAGACCTTGGCTTTCAATGGTCCCACGGCTCACAAGGAACGTACACTGTAAGGACGAAAAATCTATGATTTT
>NZ_NEEY01000022.1 GCF_002252085.1 Aerococcus sp. 1KP-2016 | reverse complement strand
TGTATAACTCAAATAAAGTATACCGAAAAATTGCATAAAAATAACCCGAAAACTAACAACACTCTTTTTTTGAGTGTTCAGTTTTCGGGTAGAGATTCACTATTTCATCCCACGCACTTTATTCATAGATAGACCTTTAACTTTCTAATCATGTAAATTTAATTGAAAATCGTTTATATCAAATCATTCTACATAAATTATTTGATATAACTTATTCAAAGTAATAATACAATATAATGTCATATTTAGGTATGAATTTTTTAAAATAATTCATACCCGATCTAGTAATAATATTAATAGCATTAACGTTGATTTAACTGTGTTCGTTATGAAAAATCGTTCTACAAATTATTTAATAAACAAAAAGAAGTATGTGAGATTTGAGGTCTCACATACTTCTTTTTGTGTTCCATCAACGTAAACTTGGCAATGTATTGAGTATTTATTGTATTTGAAATTTTTAAGAAGTATTTTTCGCTGCTTTTAGGTAATTGGTAGTTTGTTTGGTATGTCTAATATAAAACAGATGAAGGTCAAAATAAGCAGAAGTATATATAAAAACAAAAACGCCCCTAGTTTTTCAACTAGGGGCGTTCCTGCGTAAATAAATCATTCAATAAAGAAAAATTTATAAACTGGAATGTTAAAGCTTACTATACGCTTATGTAAGACGTTTGTCAAACATATTTAAGTATTAAATAAAATGAATCGAATCAGTTGTTATCGTCTGAGTCATCTTCACCAGATGTATCGTCTTCGTTACAATCGTCTGAATTGTCGTCATCGTCAACGCTGGATGCATCATCCTTACTATCATCAGAATTTTCGTCAGATGTACCATCATCTTCACCGGATGTATCGTCGTTATCATCATCTGCATCGTCATCAGTGTTCGAAACTGATGAACTAACTTCGGAGCTTGTTGATTCTTCAGAAACCTGTTCTGATACTGGGGCACTTGATTGTTCTTCTTCAGTGGTGCAAGTGTTGCCACAGGCTGCTAAAGCAAAAATAGAAGCGGTTAGTAAAAGTGTCTTTTTCATAGAATCCTCATTTGTATATATTTTATGTTATAAGAAAAGCATGATAAATTCAAATAATATGGTAATGAAAGGCCTTGATTTTTTTAAAATAATGTTTTGAATTCATGAAAACTAGGGCGAATGCTATACTAAAACCAATATTAGATGATGTGAGGAGTTTTCAAAATGCAATTAATCAGCAAATATTTCGACCAATTAAATACTAGCGAACTCTATGAAATACTACGCGTTCGGTCGGAGATATTCGTAGTTGAGCAAAACTGTGTGTACCAGGATATTGATGGCAAAGATCAAGAAAGTATTCATATTTATATCGAGGAACACGGCAGAATTTTAGCTTATCTAAGAGCTTTCAAAAGAGCAGATGATGTTGTACAAATGGGGCGCGTCTTAACCCGAAACCACGGCCTGGGCTTAGGTGGTAAGATATTACATGACGGTATTGCAGTCATCAAACAAGAAATGAATCCTAGTCAAATATATATTGAAGCTCAAACCTATGCGATTGGTTTCTATGAACGCGAAGGATTTGTGGTGTCTTCAGAAGAGTTGCTCGAAGATGAAATCCCCCATGTGAAAATGTTGTTAGATATATAGAAAACACATGACAAACAATTCCTAATTTTTCATTTAAATAAAGCACAATCTGTTCCAGGACTCCTCTTTTTTTGGTATAGTTGAAGTTGCGGTATTTTTACCAAAAGGAACAACAAATGAAGGAGGAGTATTGTGGCAAAATTAATATACTCGGATTTAAGTAAGGACATTATCGAAAATATAGGTGGTGAGGAGAATGTAAAGGACTTGCGTCATTGCACAACAAGACTTCGTTTTCACTTAAAAGACGAAAGCAAGGCAAACGATGAGGCTATTAAAAATCTAGATGGCGTCGTTTCAGTTGTCAAGGCTTCTGGTCAGTATCAAGTTGTTATTGGACAAGAGGTTGGAGAAGTTTACCAAGAAATTATCAAACAAACTGATATTCCAGATGATAACGTACAAATTGAAGCAGACTCAACCGATACCAATGTTGAAAAACCAAAGGGCAATTTAGTTGATCGCTTCATTGATTTTATTTCTAGTATTTTCCAACCATTCTTATTTGCTTTAACCGCAACAGGGATGATTAAAGGGGTTGTGGCCTTATTAGGAGCCTTTGGTTTAACAACAGATAACTCTGGTTTAGTATTTGTTCTAAATGCAGCAGGGGATGCTTTCTTCCAGTTTCTACCTGTGATGGTTGGGATAACAGCTGCGCGTAAATTCAAAATTAATGAATTTACAGCACTAGCAATTGTTGTAGGTTTCTTACATCCATCAATTCGTGATATTGCAACGGGTGATGTGCAACGTGTGCTGTTCAAGGGTACTGCCTTCCAATTAGATTCTTATTTTAATGTTCTAGGTATTCCAGTTCTATTACCTGGTGGTGGCTATTATTCATCTATTATTCCTATCATTGCTTCTGTATGGTTTGGTGCAAAACTGGAAAAATGGATTAAATCTTGGATGCCAAAATTAGTATCTTCATTCTTAACACCTTTCTTAACAATCATTATTGCCTTCCCAATCGCACTACTAGTGATTGGACCGGTTACTAATTTCCTGTCTGACTTAGTGGGATTAGGATTTACAACACTTAATAATGTATCACCGGTACTAGCTGCGGTGGTATTAGCAGTGGCATGGCAAATTTTGGTAATCTTTGGTTTACACTGGGGTATTTTACCAATTATGTTTGTTCTTTTAGCGGAAACAGGCATCAATAGTATCAGTCCCGCAACACAATTATCTACCTTTGGTTTACTAGGTGTATTGCTTGCATTGAGTATTAAAGCGAAAGAAACGAAGGTTAAGCAGTTAGCAATTCCATCAACCTTATCTGCATTCTTTGGTGTCTCTGAACCCGGTGTTTTTGGTCTGATGTTACCTTTACGTCGTCCATTTATCTATGCTTTGATCGCAAACGCGATTGGTGGTCTTTGGATAGGGTTGAATAAAGTAGTGTTCTACCGTTTAGGTGGTTTAGGCGTATTTTCAATTTTTAATGCCATTTCACCTGAAGGAGAATTGGGTAGTGATTTCTGGAATACGATCATTGCCTATAGCCTTGCAGCAGCAATTGGTTTTGCAATTCAAATGGCAATGCCAGTGCCAGCACTTGAGAAAAATACGGATGCAGTTAAAACAAATGCATCAGTAAAATAATGTATTCTTGAATCAAGTATTTTATAAACGACAATTCTTAATATTCACGTATATGTTATGTTATAAATATATGTGGTTACAATGAAATAATATAATATTTAATAATCCGAAAATGCTACCTATGGGTACGTAGTTTTCGGATTATTTTTGTTTGATAAACAATAAGTATGAGGGTAGAATCAAAATCCCTTGTAATGATGCAGTATTCACGCGTATAATGAAAGATAGATGAGAAAAGTAATTGGAACTTCTTTTACTTTTTCAATTCAAATATTAAAAGAGGTGAATTATATGCCATTTGTAAGAATTCAATTGAAATCAGGACGTACACCAGAACAAAAAGCAGTTATTGCTAAGGAAATTATCGACGCAATGGATAAACATGACTTTGCGACAAGAGATAGCATCAAAGTGATCTTTGAAGATATGCTGCCTGAAAACTTTATAACAGATGCGGATTTAAGTGAAAAATAAATAAGCAACAATTGATAATATACTAATTTATTTTGAAATATTGTAGTATTATTATTTTTCTTACAATATATTAGCTAGTAACATAAATATTGATTTCAAGCACAAGTTAGAAATAGTCCTCTAACTTGTGTTTTTTTTGTGTATAGACAGCTATTAATAATTTCATAGAATATTTACATAAAATTTATCTAATTTTCAAAACGAGATAGAATGATTACGCTTACTTTACTGTTATTTAGAGTATAAGCAATGATTATATTCCAAATAAGGAATTTATAATTATTAAAAATCGAATTCGTATTTACTTATTCTTTTCATAATCAGTACAGGAAATTTACTGTAACTTAATAGAATTCAACTATCATAGATTCTGCAAGTTAAATAAAACAGAACATTTCTGGGAGGAAATAAAATAATGAAATTGAATAAAAAAGCCTTACGCTATGGTGTGGGGTTATTATCTGCAGCTTTGCTAGCAGCATGTGGTAATGGCAATGCTAGTGGGGAAACAAATGATGCATCTTCAAGTGAAGCGGCTGAAGGTAAAACAGAATTAGTTTTCTGGCATGGTATGGGTGGTTCTACAGGAGAAGCATTACAATCGATTGTAGATGGTTATAACGAATCTCAAGATGAGGTTTTTGTGAATGCTCAGTACCAAGGAACTTATGATGAAACTTTAACAAAATTACGTTCGTCGGCTTCTGGTTCACAAGTAGGTGCTGATTTAGTTCAGGTTTTTGAGCAAGGTATGACCTTCATGATTGACTCAGGTTTAACTGTACCAGTTCAAGACTATGTTGACGAAACAGGATTCGAATTAGGCGACTTAGAGGAAAATTTATTAGCTTACTATACAAAAGATGACACTTTGTATTCTATGCCATTCAACTCTTCAACACCAATCATGTACTATAACGCAGATGTCTTTGAAGCTGCTGGTATTGAAGAAGCACCAACAACATTTGAAGAAATTATTGAAATTTCACCACAATTAATTGAGGCTGGTGTGGAAATGCCAATGTCATTAACAATTTATGGTTGGTATATAGAACAATTTATTAACAAAACAGAAGAAGATATGTACAACAATGGTAATGGTCGTGAGGGTGCGCCAACTGAAGTTGTATTTGATCAAAATGGCAGTATGTTAAAGGCTTTGGAAACGTGGAATAAAGCCCAAGATGAAGGGGTTGCGCCAAATGTTGGTCGTACAGGTGGGCAAGCAGAATTTGTTTCAGGACAATCTGCTATCACATTAGCATCAACAGCTACTTTACGCCAAATCTTAACAGAGGTAGATGGTCGTTTTGAAGTAGGAACAGCTTATTTCCCAGCTTTGGATGCTGAAGACCAAGGTGGTGTTTCGATTGGTGGTGCATCATTATGGATGATTGATTCTGAAGATGAAGCGAAAAAAGATGCTACTTGGGACTTCATCCAATACTTAGTAACCCCTGAAGTACAAGCACAATGGAATGCAGACACAGGTTACTTCCCAGTAAATAAAAATGCACATGATGAACAAGTATTCAAAGATAACTTAGCAGAATTCCCACAATTCCAAACAGCAATTGATCAGTTACATGACGCTACGGCTGAAGATCAAGGTGCATTATCTGGTGTAAATCAAGAGGCACGTATGCACTATGAAGCTGAATTAGAACGTCTATTGAATAATGAAATTACAGCAGAAGAGGCTGTTCAAAATATGGCTGATCAAACAAATGCAGCTTTAGAGAATTACAATGCAACAAATAATCAATAAATTGTAGTACTTGTACAGCTGGGAATAGTGCTTTCCAGCTGTATTACTTTTTAAAGGGAGGTTATCGGGTTGGAACATTCAAACGATATTATAATCATTAAGCATAGAAAAACAATTTTTGAAAGAATTCAGCCATTCTTATATTTATTACCGGCCTTATTCGTATTGGCGATTTTTATGTTTTGGCCATTTATTCAAACGATTTTTCGTTCATTATATTTAACAGATAGTTTTGGTCAAATGTCACAGTTTTTAGGAATTAAAAATTATACCGAATTATTTTCTAGTGCGTCATTCTGGAATTCTATAATTGTTTCTTTAGAATTTGTACTCATCGTGGTTCTTTTTGGGGTAAGTGTGGGATTAATTGCGGCTATTCTTTGCCAACGCACTTTCCCTGGAATTCGTTTCTTTTCTACTTCATACGCTATGCCTATGGCTATTGCTTCAGCTGGTATGGCAATGATATTTCAAGTCATGCTAAATCCTTCTGTCGGAATTATTAATAAAATTCTAGGCATCAATCAAAATTTATTAACACATCCGACTTGGGCTTTAGTTGTTGTGGGTATTTTAACTGGTTGGCTAAATTCAGGTATGAATTTCCTTTACTTCTCTTCAGGTCTTGCAAGTATTGATGATGCTTTGTATGAAAGTGCCTCTATCGATGGCGCAAATGGTTTTCAAAAATTTATCAATATTACCATTCCATCTTTGGGTCCAACATTCTTTTTTGTAATTGTAACGAATGTGATAAATGCCTTTCAAGGATTTGGCCAAATCAATATTTTAACTAAGGGTGGCCCAGGTGAATCCACAAATGTAATTGTCTATGATATATACAAAAATGCCTTTATGAACTATCGTTATGGTTTTGCATCAGCTGAATCCGTTGTTCTGTTTGTCATAATTATGATCTTAACGATTATTATGTTTATGGTTAGAGGAAGGATGAATAAATAATGGAAAATGAAGCAATCGTAAAAGGAACTACTCAAGATAGAAATAAACAAGATCAAAAATATATCTTTCAACGAAAATTTAATCGTATAGCAATTGTTGTATTAAATATCATGATGTGGCTATTCATGATGTTTCCATTATTGTACGCAGTATTGATGGCTGTAAAACCTTCATCAGAACTTTATAATCCGGATTCAATTTTGATTCCACAAAATCCCACTCTAACCAATTTTGTTGATGTTTTTAGTATCGCCCCATTAGGTCAATATATTCTGAACTCGCTTATTGTAGCGACGTCAGTGACCATTCTACAAATACTTACATCGTTGTTAGCAGGTTTTGCGTTTCGTTTTGTTCATTTCAAAGGCAGTAAATTTATTTATGCATTAATTTTATCTACGATGATGGTGCCAGGTGAGGCAGTGATTATTTCTCAATTTTTAATGGTTTCAGGTTGGGGTTTGAATGACTCAATTATCGTATTAATCTTACCATTTATGGCATCGGCATTTAATATATTCCTTTGTACGCAAGCCTTACAAAACTTTCCATATGAAATTTATGAATCTGCCAAAATGGATGGTTGTAAGGATATTCGATTCATATTTGAAATCATGCTCCCATTACTGAGACCAACGCTAGGGTCAATGGCAGTCCAATCATTTTTATCAGGCTGGAATATGTATATGTGGCCATTATTAGTCACTAATAATGATAATGCGCGAACGGTTCAAATTGGTATATCAATGTTAAATAGTGTGGACTCACAATCATTAGTGTTAATGGTTGCCGGAGTCATTATCAGTATGATTCCAAGTTTGGTCATTTTTATTATTGGATCAAAAAACATGGTTAAAGGTTTAACAGCCGGCGCAGTGAAAGGTTAATAGGAGGAAAAAATGGCTAAAGTACAATTAAATAAAGTAGGTAAAATATACGAAGATGGGTTTAAGGCGATTCATAATATTGATTTAGATATTGATGATAAGGAATTTATTGTTTTTGTAGGTCCATCGGGTTGCGGGAAATCTACAACGTTGCGTATGATTGCAGGATTAGAAACGATTTCTGAGGGCGAATTACGTATTGATGGTGAAGTAGTGAATAATGTCCCGGCAAAAAATCGTGATATTGCTATGGTTTTTCAATCTTACGCACTTTATCCGCATATGAATGTTCGAGATAATATTGCATTTTCAATGAAAATGAATGGTATTTCAAAAAAAGAACGTTATGCGAAAGTAGAAGAAGTTGCTAAGCCACTTCAGTTAACAGAATACCTAGATAAAAAACCTGCCGCATTATCTGGTGGTCAACGTCAACGTGTTGCGTTGGGGCGTGCAATGGTTAGAAACCCTAAGGTATTTTTACTTGATGAACCGCTATCCAATTTGGATGCTAAATTGCGCGTGTCTATGCGTTCAGAAATTGTAGAATTACATCGTCAACTTGAAACTACTTTTATTTATGTTACACATGATCAAACAGAAGCAATGACAATGGGGACTAGAATTGCAGTTCTAAATCAGGGTAGAGTTGAGCAATTTGACACACCCGAAAATCTTTACAATAATCCAATCAATCGTTTTGTGGCAGAATTTATTGGTAGTCCACAAATGAATTTAATTGAAGGGCGCCTGGTTCAAAGTGAAGATGGAATGATGATTGAATCTGGTGATGAGAAATTTGTGTTAAGTCAAGAATTTCAAGATAATATCCTAGTAGAGGCGACAGGTCAAGAAATTCAAATTGGCGTACGACCAGAGCATTTTGAATATCAAAAAGAACGAGTGGATAATCAAACGATTTTAGTAGAAACAAATAATGTGGAACAAGTTGGTTCTGATACCTATGTTTACTTTGATTTCCATGCATCAAATCGGGAGATGACTGCGCGATTAAGTCCGGCGAGAAATGTGCCGATTCATTCTAAAGCCTATCTTCAAATTGATTTAAAAAAAGCATATTTATTTGATAAAATAACAGGAAAATCGATTTTGAATCGTCGTTTCATTGAAGAATAAAGGAGATATTATGACAGGCATTATTGCACATAGAGGTTATTCCAAATTATACCCAGAAAACACCATGCTAGCTTTTAAGGAAGCAGCAAAATTTCCAATAGCTGGTATAGAATTAGATGTTCAATTATCAAAAGATGGAGAAATCGTCATTTGTCATGATGAAACAATTGACCGTACTTCAAATGGTCAAGGGCTGATCAAAGATTTAACCCTATCAGAATTAAAAAATCTTGATTTTTATGGTAAATTTGAAGGAAAGGTTAAATCTGATGATGTGAAAATCCCAACCTTAGATGAATTCTTTGATTGGTTTCAAGCGTTTGATTTTATCGTGAATATTGAATTGAAGACAAATATCTTTAGATACGAAGGTTTGGTCGGTAAAGTCAATGATCTCATTCAAGCTTACAAGCTGGAAGATCGAGTAATTCTATCTTCTTTCCAACACCACACCATGAATCTTGCTAAAGAAGTGAATCCTAATCTGAAAACAGGTTTGTTAACTGCATCCGGAATTTTACAACCTGGTAGCTACACGAAGAATTACGGCCATGATTACTACCATCCATTCTTTGCCACATTAGAAATTGAAGATTTTATTGATTTAAAACAAGCTGGGATTGGCATCAATACCTATACTGTCAATCGTCGTGAAGATATGGAAGTCATGTTTAAAGCAGAAGTTACAAATATTATTACAGATGATGTAGCACTAGGCTTAGACGTTCAAGCAAGTTTTTAGGATAGATAAAAGAGGCTGGGACAAAAGCCCTCTAAAAAGGCGTACACAATTCTTAATAAGAGTTGTGTACGCCTTTAACTTTGAAAAAAATCTTATAAATTTTGATTGAAATATATCATGGGAACAGGTTAAAGGACTAAAAGTGTAGTTCCTTAGCCGTGAAAGAGGATGAAATCGAGACCTTGGCTCGATTTCAAATTGAAAGACCTTGGCTTTCAATGGTCCCACGGCTCACAAGGAACGTACAGTGTAAGGACGAAAAATCTATGATTTTAATCTTTTGTCCCAGCCTCTTTTTAATTTGGCCTTAACCAAGGTGGATGTAAGCTGTTTTTAAAGCTTCATCGACGATTTCCATGACAATTTTTGAATGGGTTAACGCTTTTTTCACAGCATCCATATCATGCGTTTCAATGATGCGTTCAAATGTTACAAATTCTTGATACATGCGGTGGTTGTGAATGCGTTGATCTTTGTCAATTGCCTCCTGACCGCGTAGATTTAAGGAATAGCTTTCAAGGGAATTTGTTGGTCCATTAATGATGATTGCACCATTTCGCCCTTGAATAGTTGATTTAATAGGAGCTTCGGTATCTTTGGAACCAATACATACGGCCTTAAAGTCACCATAATCTAACATCAACATCCCTGAGGTATCAATACCACGTTCCACATTAGCATAGTAATGGCTTGATCGAGGTTTGCCAAACAAGCCTACCATTAAATGTAGATTGTAAATATTAATATCCATTAAGGCACCACCAGCTTTTTTGGGATCAAAAGCAGGTAGAGTTTCGCCATTTTTGAAGGCATCGTAACGAGAAGAATATTGCGAATAATTGGCTTCGACAATTTTTAATTCACCCAGTTTTTGGATGTCGTCCTTGATTGCTTCAAAGTTGGCAAAATATTGGTTGGTAATTGCTTCTAGTAAGATTAAATCTTTTGATAAGGCAATTGCTTCCAATTCTTCTAATTGTGTGGTATTAATGGTAAATGGCTTTTCACAAATGACATGTTTACCAGCTTGCAGCGATTTTTTGGCGAAAGCAAAATGTAAATGGTTTGGCAAAGCAATATACACGGTATCTATGTCACTAGCTAGTAATGCATCGATATCCGTATACACAGCTGTAATACCATGGTCATCGGCCATTTCTAGATTTTTTTGCAATGAACGTTCTGATGATAAAAGGGCGGATAATGTGATTGACGGTATATCATGAACCATTGATAAGAAATCCACGACAATTTTACCGCCACCTAATATACCTAATTTCATGTGCGTATCCTTTCTGCTTAATGCTTTAAATTAAATCGACTTGGCCGTCTTCCATAATCTGCATAACTAATAATGTTTCCTCATCTTTGACCACTTTTTCTTTACCAAGGATAATTGTTTCATAAATATCACGATAAACTTGACGGTAATCACCAACTTCAGATACTACTAATTCTTTATGGAATTTACCTGTTTCGTCTTTGTATGTCAAAGTACCGTAATGTTCGGGCGCATCAATACCGAAACCAGGTTGGTCTGGCATATAGAATAATTTCAAGAATTCCTCTTGACGGTCTTTTGTTTCCTTAATGAATGAACCATTTTTACCATAGATGGCAAAAGATGGACGAGCTTTATAGCGCATTAATGAGCCTGAAACAGCAACTTTTAAATTGCCATAGTTTAAGTCAAAATCAAAGTAGTCATTCATATGGCCGGGACCTAGTAGCTGACGGGTATCGTAATGGATGTCATCGGGCATACCAAAGTAAGAAATAGCTTGATCTAATGAATGACTACCTAAGCCATATGTATAGGAATCAATTAGACTGTAATCAGCACCTTCAGATGATTCAGGTCGGTCATAATGGATTTCAACATCGATTAAATCACCAAGAACACCAGATTCAATGACTTTTTGCGTTGTCAGAAAGTCAGAATCGTAACGACGATTTTGGTAACATTGAATAAATAAATTTTTTGATTTGGCTAATTCAAATAATTCTTTGGCTTGAGCGTATGTTTCAGCAAAAGGTTTTTCGACTAAAACATTTTTTCCGGCTTCAAGTGTTTCCTTAGCTAATTGGTAATGGGTATGGCTAGGTGTAGTGATTACCACTAAGTTAATTGCTTCATCTTGATATATATCATTGATGTCACTTGTATACTGAATGCCTTCATGACTTGGCCATGCACTGTTGCCCGAGCGTGAGTAAATGGTTTTGACATTGGCGATTTCTGGTAAACGACTAGAGAAAGGTAAGTGATAACGGTTTGTAGATTTTCCGTTGCCGATATAAGCGATTTGTAACATGTAAATCCCTCCATGTAGTTTTTTGATGCATTAAATATAACGAGAAATTCACCAAAATGATAGTAGATTCCCTCATTCTGGTGGAAAGTTTTAAAATGGTGGTAGCGATTACGCGGTATTTGAACATTTCGTCCAAATAAATCCTACATATAGGCAAGGTCAGTAATTTCGAGTACAATATGAAATAGAAAACCCTTGCAGAAAGGTGCGCATATGAATTTAATCCAGGCATTAAAACAAGATAGTCAATTTACACCAAACGAAAAAAGGATTGCTGCCTATATCATGGGCAACCTTTTGGAAACCAGTCAAATGACTTTGGCAGATTTGGCAACTAAAACATATACATCCCATTCAGCCATTATTCGTTTGACACAAAAACTTGGTTATGACGGATTTAGAGATTTCCGTGTGGCTTTAATTGCGCTAGCACAAGCGCAACGATACACACAAGTGCCAGTGGACGCGGATTTCCCCTTTGCAGCAAATGACACTACGGCACAAATAGCAAAGAAGATGGCAGATTTAACAACCCAAACAATCACAGCGATGCAAGCAAATTTGGATTACGGGATACTCGATTAGGTTGCAAATGTATGTCGCCAGGCTAATCGGATATTTATCTTTGCGAAAGGTGATACGCAGGTTACAGCACGATCTTTCCAAAGTAAGATGACCAAATTGGGTATTTTTATTGTAATAGCAGAAGAATACGCTAATGGGGCTTGGGTGGCAGCAAATATACAAGCAGATGATTGTGCCATTTTCACTTCATATAGGGCAGATTCGCTTAAATATGAAAAGTATTTGGAAATGTTAGCTTTGAAGAAAGTACCGACAGTTTTAATTTCTTCAAGAGATGCATCCGTGCTAACAGACAAAACAACTTACTGGCTCACGACGGTTGATTTGGAAACAATGGATTCATTGAAAATAGGGACTTTTTCTTCTCAAATTGCGATAGAGTACATCTTTAATTTACTCTATTCTATGATATACATGTCAAATTATAATGAAAATAACAAGCAAGTAGCGGCTAAATATGCCACGATTGCAGAAGGAGCACTAGATGATTAATTGGGGAATTATTGGAGCGGGTACCATCGCCCATCGCTTTGTCAACAGTTTAGCACAGGTTGAAGACACAAGATTATATGCGGTTTCGAATCGAACTTTGGAGAAGGCTAAAGCCTTTCAAGCACAACATCCCTGCCAAGTGGCGTATGATTCGTACCAGGCTGTCCTAGATGACGCTCAAGTTGACGCTGTTTACATCGCCTTACCGCATCAATTTCATGAAGAGTGGGTCCTTAAAGCGATGGCTGCGAATAAAGCTGTGCTTTGTGAGAAACCAGCAACCATGAACGTATCTGAGGCAAAGGCAATTGCGAATGCACATGAAAAGCATCCAGTTTTCTTCATGGAAGCAATGAAAAACCGATTTACACCAACATATGAGGCAGTATCAGCCCGCATAAAAGCGGGTGAAATTGGGAAAATCATCAAAATCACAACATCCCTGTGTAGAGTATTTGATGAAGCATCATCTAGTTATCATTTTCAAGAGGGACCTGGAGGATGCTTATTGGATATGGGCATATACAATGCAGGATTAATGCAAGGTTTACTGCCTGGCGAATACGTCTTGAAAGATGTATCTTATGAACTCCATCCTAATCACATTGAAATTTATGTGCACGCAAAATTTGACGTAAATGGTATGGAAGCGGTGTTGGAATCTGCCTTTGACCGACAAACAGAAACAAAAGCTGTGATTACGGGTACTAAAGGAGAAATTGTGGTTCATGATTTCCATCGACCTACTGCTTATGATTTAACTTTGAATGGGCAGGAAGCAAAACATTTTGATTTAGGCTATATTGTGGATGATTTTTATGGTGAGATAAGTCACACCGTAGAGATGATTAAACACGGGAGAATGGAAAGCGACCGGATGCCAATTGCGGATACAATTGCCATGGCTGACATTATTGGGCAGGTGAAAGAGCGTATTTTTCATTAGTATGGCTGAAAGAAAGTCCCTGGCTAGAAAGAAAAAGAAAAACAGTGTTGAATAGTGGCCACTCTTCCATGTTTGTTTGATATAATTTAGAAAACAATGAATTGTATCAAACGTGGGCTGAAGATGATTCCTTTGGCATTGCAGGTGGTGGTTTTCCAATAAATGTTCAGGGACAAGTTTTAGGCGCTATATGTGTATCTGGTTTAGTTCAGGAAGAAGATCATCAAATTGTGACTGAAGCAATTGCGAATATTAAAGCCATTCAGCATATTTAATCAATTGTACAATTTTAGATGAAGAGGGGCACTTTAATGAAGATAGAACGTGTAGCATTTTTTGATATTGATGGCACCTTATTTGATCCAACAAAATACGACCGTCCAATTCATGAACAAGTGCCTGATTCAACAAAAATTGCCATTGAAAAGCTGAAAGCAAATGGCGTATTACCAATCATTGCAACTGGTCGTTGGAAAGAAATGACTAAAGGAATTGGCGAATTACTACAAATTGATTCCTTTATCACTTCAAATGGTCAAGCTGCATATTTGGAGAATGACCTATTATATCAAAACTATATCCCGCAAGATTTAGTGCTACCAGTGATTGATCAAATGCGGCAAAGAGAATTACCTGCTTTCTTTGACACCAAAAAGGGTATTCACATTCTACCCCAATCACATCATGTAAAAGCATATACAGATAAAGTGACCTATTTAGATGATCATGCGTATCCTGAGGATGTATTGCAAATGATGGTGACTGTTGATGATGTCCGTTTGATTTCGGATTGGCTTACTTCTCTAAAAGCCGTTCAAACTGGGGCAACACATGTAGATATTTATCCTCTAGGTGTTTCGAAAGCAAAAGGAATAGATCTTATTCTACAAGCTTTGAATATTGATGCAAAAGATACCTTTGCTTTTGGTGATGCCAATAATGATTTAGAAATGTTCGGTCACGTTGGCACAGCTGTTGCTATGGGTAACGGAACGGACCGCGTGAAGGAAAGTGCTGATTTTGTCACCAGTGAAGTGTGGAATGACGGTATTTATAAGGCTTGTGATAAATTAGGATTGTTTAATTAATGTGTAAAAGTGATCAGCCTGTCAGCTGATCACTTTTTTGCTATTTTGTGTCTTAAAATGCGACATTAAGTTTAGGAATTGATATATTTTACATGTAAGTAAACGCTCACAAAATAGGAAGCAGTATCATGAAAGTAATTCCATATCTTAATTTTGCCCATTCTAAAGAGGTTTTATATTTTTATGAAAAACTCGGTGCTGAAGATATCAATATCGTCTATGGCTCTGATGGAATGTTTGCAGGTGTACCAGAAGATCAGATTCCTGAAAAGCCAAGTGAATTCATTATGAACGCAAGTTTTAAAGTCTTTGACAATTTAATTTATTTATCTGATAATTTTGGTAATCAAGAAGTGGATCATTCTGGGTCAAATATTTGTTTTACTTTCGATCAAAATGATGATGCTGAAGTTACAAAAGCAAAGGATTTTTTCCAGAATGCACTAGATAATGGGTGCTAAGTCACTTTACCTTTATCAGAAACAGAGTGGTCTTCTATTTTTGGCATGTTTGGAGATCCATTTGGTCTTACCAGGATGTTTAATGGAGAGTAGCTTATAACATGTAGAATTAGTGTTACTAAGCGTACTGAAAATGGTCATGTATAGAGCCGTATTCATCGATAATAAAAGAAAGCCAAGGACCGCAATCCTTGGCTTTTGTCGTTGTATCTAAGCTAATTTACCATCTAATACTTTTTGAATGATTTGTGCAACACCTTGATCATTGTTAGAAGGGGCTTGGAAGTTAGCATGTTGTTTAATATCTTCGTGTGCATTTGCCATTGCAAAGGAGTATTTTACAGTACTTAACATTTCAATATCATTGTAATTATCGCCAAATGCCATCATGTTGTCAGTAGGAATGTTGAATAGTTTTGAAAGTTCCTGCATGCCGCGACCTTTATCAATATTTTTATTCATAACATCGATCCATTCCTGGCCAGATGTTGTCACTGAAAATTGATCGCCCCAAGCTTCATTATAATAGGCATGATATTGTTCAACGGAATCTTTATCAGGAGTAAAAATAGTGAATTTATTGGCGACAGTAT
This sequence comes from Aerococcus sp. 1KP-2016, assembly GCF_002252085.1. Lineage (GTDB taxonomy): Bacteria > Bacillota > Bacilli > Lactobacillales > Aerococcaceae > Aerococcus. The sequence goes on along the minus strand of NZ_NEEY01000022.1, from coordinate 14,495 downwards.
CGACATGATCAAAATTGTCGTAGTAGTGAATAATGGAATAGAAGTCTCGGTAAGTATTATCATACTGGTTATGGGCTTTTGGAATATATGCTGCATCTAGGCCACATAGAATGGGTATGCTGGAAAATTGTTTTTGATGAAGTGTATCATTCATTAATTGTTGGTAGCCATCCGTTGGAATAATTGAATTAAAGATTTGTTCCCCTTGATAGGTAATGGTTGCGCCATTATCAGAAACAAAAACGAGATCGTCAACCAAGTTTGGAAACATTGTTTGTAGCGTATATAGTGGTCTACCTGATGCTAAAGCCACTTTCACACCCTCAGATTTTAATGCTTGAACTTGGTCTTCAAAAACTTCAGGTGCTTTTCCTTGATCATTAAGTAGGGTGTAATCCATATCGATGGCGATTAATTGAATGTCTGTCATATAGGTCCTCCTGATTACTTCACTGGTATATATTTAGGTGCGTTTAGGCAAAATACGATAATTACAGCTAAAGTATGATGCCAATATCATCTCTTTCCTATATCATTATAAACATAATACATATGTTTTTGAAATGAAAGGGACGATATATATGGGTTGTTTAGGAAATATTATTTGGATGATAGCAGGCGGCATCATCTCTGCTATTTCATGGTTAGCTGTGGGTTGTTTATGGTGCTTAACTATTGTTGGTATTCCAATCGGTTTGCAATGCTTTAAAATGGCAGGATTGTCTTTCATGCCTTTTGGTAAAGACGTTGTTCGAGACCAAGATGGGTTAGGCAACTTCTTGTTAAATATTTTATGGATTCTGTTTGGTGGATTAGAACTAGCTATCATGCATCTATTTTTTGCAGCGATTCTAGCTATTACCATTATTGGTATACCGTTTGCTAAACAACAATTTAAATTAGCTATCCTATCCTTCACGCCTTTTGGTGCTCGAGTGGTGCCATCAGACACTGTATATATGGATATTCGTTAAGAAAAAAGGACTGAGTTTTTATATGCTCAGTCCTTTTTCAGTCAGTATGCTTCATTATTATGCGTATTTATTTACTTATTTGAGCTTTTGAAACATTAAACTACAAATAAACAAAATATTAATCCGTCATAATTGGGGCGTAGGATAAATCTTTGATGACATCTTTTAATGGTGCAACAGGTGCTTCCAATAAAAAGCCACGTTTACCTGCGGAGAAAGTAATGGATTCGTAGTTTAAAGCCGATTCATCGATTACAGTAACAAATTCTTTCTTCATGCCAATAGGAGAGCATCCGCCGTGGACGTATCCGGTTAAAGGTTCTAAATCTTTTTGCGGGATCATATGGACATTTTTTTCATTCACAGATTCAGCAGCTGCTTTTAAATCTAACTCTTTATTTACGGGAACTAAAAACACAAAATAATCTTTTGATTTACCCTGAGTAACCAATGTTTTAAATTGTTTGTTAGGGTCTATGCCTAAAGCAAGCGCAATATCTTCCCCATGGTTCACTTCATAGTCATCTGGTAATATTTTTTCTTCATATGCGATTTTATGTTGGTCTAAAATACGCATTACATTTGTCTTTTTCGCTTTTGCCATGCTTATACTCCTTGTCACGTATTCTATGTGCATAATATATGTAGTTATTGTAGCATTTTTTGCATGCTACCGAACATTTATTGTTTTTAAAAAATCAATTTGAAGATATTTTGACAAACAGTATGAAGATTTTTATATAAAAAGTGATTTGTGTTATAAAATCTAACACATTACGTGAAGTTTTCTTTTCTTTTTTATGAAAATGAGGGTATAATACAGCATATCTATTAAAAGATTATAATATACTGAGGAAAGATTAGAGGGAATTGTATGATTAAATTTAAAAAGCAATCATGGCTTATTTTTATTGCTAGTTTAATGACATTATTATTTACAGTTGCACCAAAAGTTGCCTTTGCAACAGAAACAGCGAGTAGTGATAAGACATATACAATCGCTACAGATACAACATTCGCCCCATTTGAGTTTCAAGATGAAAATGGCGACTTTGTAGGGATTGATGTTGATATCCTTGCTGCTATTGCTGAAGACCAAGATTTCAAATATGAATTGAAATCATTAGGTTTTGATGCAGCGGTTCAAGCCGTTGAATCAGGCCAAGCAGATGGTATGATCGCAGGTATGTCAATTACTGATGAACGTAAACAAACGTTTGATTTCACTACACCATACTATGAATCAGGAACGTCATTTGCTGTTTTAGACAGTTCTGATATTCAATCGTTAGAAGATTTAAAAGGCAAATCAGTTGCTGTTAAGACTGGTACGCAAGGTGCTACTTTAGCTGCTGAATTAGCTGATCAATATGGTTTTACAGTAAATACATTCGATGATTCGCCTAACATGTACCAAGATGTAGTTGCTGGGAACTCTGTAGCAGCTGTAGAAGATACACCAGTTATGGGTTACGCGATTTCTCAAGGTTTAGAGCTTCGTATGATTGGTGAGAAAATGAGTCCAGCACCTTATGGATTCGCAGTTTTAAAAGGACAAAATCCTGAGTTGGTTGAAATGTTTAATGCTGGTTTAGAAAACATTAAAGCTAACGGTAAATACGATGAAATTTTAGCAAAATATGGTGCAGAAGAAGGGCAATCATCTACTGCAGCAACAACAACTTCAGACAAAAAATATACAATCGCTACTGATACAACATTCGCACCATTTGAATTCCAAAATGCAGACGGAGAGTTTGTAGGGATTGATGTTGATATCTTGGCTGCTATCGCAGAAGACCAAGGTTTCGAATATGAATTGAAATCATTAGGTTTTGATGCAGCGGTTCAAGCCGTTGAATCAGGGCAAGCAGATGGTATGATTGCGGGTATGTCAATTACAGACGAACGTAAACAAACATTTGATTTTACTACACCATACTATGAATCAGGTACTTCATTCGCTGTCTTAGAAAATTCTGACGTACAATCATTAGAAGATTTAGAAGGTAAATCAGTTGCTGTTAAGACTGGTACACAAGGTGCCGAACTAGCAGCTGAATTAGCTGATCAATACGGTTTTACAGTAAATACATTTGATGATTCACCAAACATGTATCAAGACGTAGTTGCCGGTAACTCAGCAGCAGCTGTAGAAGATACACCAGTTATGGGTTATGCAATTTCTCAAGGTTTAGAACTTCGCATGATCGGTGAGAAAATGAGTCCAGCGCCTTATGGATTTGCTGTCTTAAAGGGACAAAATCCTGAATTAATTGAAATGTTCAATGCTGGTTTAGAAAACATTAAAGCTAACGGAACTTATGATGAAATCTTAGCAACATACGGTGCTGATGAAGGTCAATCTTCAGCAGCAGCTGAAAGTTCTTCATCTGAAACAACTAATGAAGCTGCAGCAGTTGAAAAAGATTCATTCTTTGAACAAATTACTAACAACTTCTCTGCATTGATGAAAGGTTTAGGCACAACAGTTTACTTAGCAATTATCTCATTGATTATTGCGACAATCGCTGGTATCTTCTTAGGCTTGATGCGTACAAGTGGTAACGCAGTCCTTTCTGGAATCGCTACTGTATACATCGACATCATGCGTGGGTTACCGCTATTGGTAATGTCATTCTTTATCTACTTTGGTATCCCTCAAATGTTCAATATTCAAATTTCTAGTATTGTTGCAGGTATCTTAACACTATCTCTAAATGCTGCAGCTTACATGGGTGAAATTGTCCGTGGTGGTATCCAAGCAATTGATTTAGGACAAACGGAAGCAGCTCGAAGCCTAGGTTTAACAAAAGCGCAAACAATGCGCCGAGTTATCTTGCCTCAAGCAGTAAAAGTGATGGTTCCTTCATTCATTAACCAATTCGTTATTACATTGAAAGATACTTCAATCTTATCAGTAATCGGTATTGTAGAATTAACACAAACGGGTCGTATCATTATCGCACGTACATACCAATCAGGTAGCATGTGGTTAATTATCGGTTTAATGTACATCATTATCATCACCATCTTGACGAAACTTTCAGATTACATTGAAAGAAGATACGTAAAAAATAAATCAACGATCTAAATCAGGATGTGAGAAAAAACGTTCAGCCCTTAACTAGGGGAGACGATAATAAAAATCCCTAAAGCGTTCGCATATGCAAATCGCTTTAGGGATTTTTTTGATATTCATTTACGCTTCTTGAACGATATTTTGAGGATTTCCTTCGATAAAGGCACGAGTATTTTCGAATGCAATTTCTGCTCGTAATACCATAGCTTCGTCTGATAAGAATCCAACATGAGGTGTTAAGATAGCATTTTTAGCGTGCAATAATGGATAATTTTCTGCCAAAGGAGGTTCACCATCAAATACGTCAATACCAGCACCAGCAATTTTACCATCATTCAATAAATCAGCAAGGGCTGCATTCTCAATAATTGGACCACGGGCTACATTAATAATGATGGCGGTTTCTTTCATTAAGGATAATTTTTCTCGATTCAACATGTGTTTCGTACCATCGTTTAGGGGTAAATGTACAGAAACGATATCTGCCGTTTTTAACAGCTCATCTAATTCAACGAATTCGATACCTGCTTGTTTCGCTTCAGCTTTTTCGGAGCGGTTATAGCCAATGAGTTTGGCCCCGAAAGCTTTAAATAATTTTGCTGTTTCAATACCAATGTTGCCAGTACCTACGATACCAACCGTTTTACCTTTGATTTCTAACCCTTGGAAAGGTCCAGGGAAATTTGTTTGACGGATGTCATTATTACCCTTAGAAATACCACGGTAAACATCTAAAGTTAACCCTAGCGCTAATTCTGCTACAGCAGTTGTTGCGTAACCTGAAGCGTTGGCAATGGCAATACCTTTATCTTTAGCAGCTTTACTATCAACATGATCGACCCCAGTGAAGGCAACATTGATCAATTTTGTCTTGTCTAACTTCTCAATCACTTCAGCAGGTAGTGGATTATTCGCAATCATCACGATATCTGCATCTTTGGCACGCTCGTATAATTCAGCTGGATCAGTTGTTTTTTCGGAATAATATGTAAATTCGTGCCCTGATGCTTTCAAGGGTTGTGCTAACGCCTCAATGCGGGATTCAGGAACGCGTAATGGTTCAAGTAATGCGATTTTCATGTAATCTTCCTTTCACTGCAAATTGTTCTATCAAAATGATTAGATACATTCACTATATATGAAGCGCCTGACAAATTCAAATGTTTGACTGTAAGGGCTTTTATGTCACAATATTTATAAATAGGAAAAGAAGGGTGGTTGCCAATGATGATTCTGTTGGGGATAGAAATTACCTTCATATTTGAAAGTAATTCTTTGAAAGACAAACGACGAATTATCCAAAGCTTGATGACAAAAATCAGTCGACAATACGGTGTTTCTATCGCTGAAACTGCAGACCATGATATTTTAAATCAAGCAACTTTGGGTTTAGGTATTGTCTCTAATAGCCATGTACATGCGGAAAAAATGTTACAGCAGGCGGTAGCTTATTGTGAAGATCATTATCCAATTGAAATCATTGCTATTAGTTGGTACGAGTAGACTAAGCTTGTTTGATAAGTTTCGTAAGGGCTACGACAAAGTTTTTGCGGTCTTCATCAGTAAAGGGTTTGGGTCCTTTGGTATGTAATTTATGCTTACGCATTTGTTGGCCCTCATAACGTTGCGCGAGTAAGCGGTCAATATTCCATTCGGTATAGACCATGCCTGACTGGTGGATGATGCTAGCTTTTGCCATAGCTAAAGAAGCCAATCCATAATCTTGGGTGACGAGAATATCCCCAGGTGCTAACAGAGATATAATTTTAAAATCAGCAGCATCAGCTCCTTGATCAACGTAAATTGTTTCGACAAATTCTGGGATATCTTTGTTGGAGTAGTGATCAATGGAGGTTACTAGGACAACCGGGATGCCGTAGCGGTTGGCCACTTGAATGGTTTCTTTTTTAGTGGGGCTACCATCCCCATCAATAAAAATTTTCATTTGTGAAATGTTCTCCTTTTGATATAGCACATGTGCTGTGCCTTATTTTTTGGTAAAATAGTGATATGTTATGCACGGTAAATATGCGGTGCGAGAGGAAGTGTATGTTATGGCCTATAGACAACAGAATAATCGCCGGCCACATCTTGGGAGATCTTTAATTGGCTTCCCTAAAGATTATGTTATGGTGGACATTGAGACCACTGGGTTGAAGCCGTACGAGGATGAAATTCTTGAATTATCGGCGATTCGAGTCCGAGATAATCAAATTGAACGGACATTTTCTAGTTTGATTCAACCGACTAGACCAATATCAAGTTTTATTACGCGCTTGACTGGGATTAGTAATTTTATGGTGGCTACAGCGCCTACCATGGATCAAGTTTTGCCAACTTTTCTAGATTTTATACGAGATGATATCATTGTCGGATACAATGTGAATTTTGACTTGGGCTTTATTTATGATACTGCTGTTAAATTATATAACTATCCCGTTCGTAATGACTATATAGATGTTTTGACGATGGCACGTAAATTGGTTCATGCGACTGAAAATCACAAGCTAGGCACCATGGCAAAATTTTACGAAATATCCTATGAGGGTGCCCACCGTGGATTAACTGACTGCTTTATCACAATCGAGGTCATGAATCATCTGCATCAAGATGCCCTGATTGAATATGGTAGTGAACAAGATTTTAAGCAATCTTTTTATCGTAAAACATATCCTAAGAAAGTCAATGTGGATGATTTAAAAGCTCAGACCACAGATTTTAATCCAGATCATCCTTTATTGATAAAATTGTGGTATTCTCTGGAGATTTGGTGAAAATGACGCGGGAATCTGCTATGCAAGCTGCATTAGACAAAGGGGCTAATCTTGGCAAATCAGTCACTTTGAAAACTGATTATTTAATCGTTTCACAAAAAGATTTGAATGCGAGCAAAAAATCTTCTAAGTTTAAAAAGGCGGAAGAATACGCTAATCGTGGTGAAAAAATAAAAATTATTGCTGAAAAAACATTCCTCATGTTATTGGACATGGACTAAATAAGTGAAAGGAAAAGGCTGGCCAAGTTAACTTTGGACCAGCCTTTTCTTGTTCAACACGGTTCTTGTCACACGCTATCAAAATGTGTTCAAAGAGGCAGATTTGACTGCGTTTCAGAAAAATCCTTAAATCCCAAAGTACGGGCTTTAAGTTCATTTTCTTCCAACGGTTCAAATCTGAGCGCCTCTTGTCACACTCTAGCCTTTAGGGCCATGTTTTTGGATGATATTGTCATATTTTACGACAAGTTCATGGCCTTTTTCAGTTGTAGTATAGGCTTTTAAAGGCATTTGAGGGTCTAAGTCTGCCTCTTCTATTTTACTTGCAACAAATTTGGTCAATTCATCTTTTTTCATAGCTGAGTAGCCACTTAGGCCAGCATTCTTCAAGATTTTTTTCAAGGTTCCAGTATTCACTAAATACAAAGCTTCTTTAGCTGTCATTTGGTAGGCATAGCCACTTTCGATTAGACGAGTTAAATCCGTGTTTGCATCAATGCCGTAAATATACTCAAAATAACGAGGAATGGCTGAGTCAGTTGTAAATGTGCCAAGATCTAACCGCCAAAGTAGAATAATATGTCCAGGAAGTAGGCCATCTTCATTGCGCTCCATATTTCGTTTAGGAACCAAGTGTTCTTTTTGTACGTCTAGTTTTGCCATAAATGTATCGACATCACGGTCAGGATTAATGTAAGGCATTTCAGGATAATCCTGATATAAACGTTCAACTCTTTTTAAATCAGTCATAGTAACTCCTTAAAATAATTATGTCTTTCTTATAGTATAAGTTGCAAAAGGGATTAAAACAAGTTTACACTAAGGATAACGAAAGACTTTAAAGGAGGCATTCCATGGAAATTCAACCAATCGGTACCATCCATACAGCGTTTACAGAAAAATTTGGTATTCCAAGACAGAGCATGATTGTGAAAGCAGCAAAGGGTGTGATTCATTTTGAACCACCATATGACCAAGCTGAATATTTCAAGGGCATCGAAGAATTTTCGCATTTGTGGATTTTATGGCACTTTTCAGAACAAAAGGGTCGTCCGACAAAAGCTACCGTTCGTCCACCGCGTCTGGGAGGAAATGTTCGCGTGGGTGTGTTTGCGTCTCGGTCACCATACCGTCCGAATCAAATCGCTATGTCTTCAGTTAAATTAGATGCAGTCCATACTGACGAAAGTGGTAAAGTTTCCTTGGAAATTTCAGGAGTAGACATGCTCGATGGGACACCAATTTTTGATGTTAAACCATATATCAAGACGGATATTCATGAAGATGCAAAATCAGGCTTTGTTGATGCAGTTGATTGGACACAACTTGATGTTGAAATTTCTGATGAATTGATGCAACAAGTTCCTGAATATTTGAGGGATCAATTAATCGAAGTATTAGCGCAAGACCCACGACCACGAACCCAAACAGATGTTAATCGAATGTACGGTATGCGTTTTGGTGATTTCGATATTCATTTTAAAGTAAATACGGGCATTTTAAAGGTGATCAAAATTACGAGTCATGGTCACGACTAGGAGGTCATGGAATGAAGATTTTGCAATACTATTTAATAGAGGATACTGATAGAATCCGTGTGGGCATATATACAAAATTAGGGATTATTGACCTAGGTGATGCCAGTGAAACCTTAGGTGTATACATACCTAATCATCTTAAAACAATCATGCATGGCGATTTTCAAGTGCAATTAGAAGAGATTGAAAATTATTATTTACATCATCCTCATGAAGTTACTTTTTTAGATGAAATAGATATTATTTATGCGCCTATTGTAAGTCACCCAGAAAAAATTGTTTGTGTTGGTTTGAATTACCATGAGCATGTGAATGAAAGTGGATTAGGGGACGACCCAAAAGAACCCATCCTATTTTCAAAATTTAACAACGCATTAGCAGCCAATGAACAAGTGATTCCCTTAACTGGACATGGAGAGCAATACGATTATGAAGGTGAATTGGTGGTAGTCATTGGTAAATCAGGGAAAAATATTGATCCCGAAGATGCCTTAAATTATGTGTTTGGCTACTCAATTGGGAACGATGTTTCAGTACGTGATTTACAATTTAAATCAGGGCAATGGCTGATTGGTAAAACGAATGATTTTTCAGCACCAGTTGGCCCCTATATTACAACTAAGGATAAGATTGATGTTCAAAATTTGACTATTCAAACCCTGCGTAATGGGTTGCTAGTTCAATCGGCTAACACTAGCCAGATGATTTTTGATGTAGCGACAATAATTGCCTATGTTTCAAAATTTATGACTTTACAAGTGGGAGATCTTATCTTGACAGGTACTCCTTCAGGCGTTGTACTTGGTTATGATGAAAATCAACAGGATTGGCTAAATTCAGGTGATGAAATTGTGGTTTCAATTGAAGGATTAGGTAGCTTAACCAATACTTTTGAAATTGTAGCAGATTAATATATTGAAAAGGTTGGGAAGGTAAATTCCTAACCTTTTTTGTTGTACAGGTGTAAGCGTTGTATTGTTTTGTTGAAAATAATATTTGAGGTATAATGAATGCAATATAAAAGAAGGAGTTGTTTTAATATGGTTTGGCTTATTATTATCGCTATTATCGCAGTAATTATTTTTTGGGGAATCGGGGCTTACAATAAATTTGTTCAAGCGAAGGAAATGGTTTCAAATGCCATGGCACAAATTGCTGCGCAAGTTGAATCTCGTTGGGATGCATTAACAAATTTAATCTCAGCAACAAAGCAATATCAATCACATGAGTATGAAACGTTAACAAAAATTGTAGAGGCTCGTTCAAACGTATCGAAAGATTCAACTGTAAAAGACGTTGAAAAAGATGATGCAGCATTCAATCAAGCAATGAAAGCAATCAATGTAGTAGTTGAACAGTACCCTAATTTAAAAGCTTCAGAAGTATACCAATCAACGATGAACTCAGTAAATACCTACGAAAATAACGTTCGTCAATCACGTATGGTTTTCAATGATACAGTTACTAAATACAACCGTTTAATCAAGACATTCCCGAATTCTGTTATTGCTGGCTTTACAGGATTCCAACCAGCGGATTACTTCGAAAATTCAGCAGAAAAAGCGGAGATGCCACAATGGTAAAAAAACATCAAAAAGCTATTACTTTGCTAATAGCCTTTGGTGCTTTACTGTTATTTTGGGTGAATCCCCAATCAGTCTTTGCGAATGAAATTAATGCCATTGACGTCAACGTGCAATTACAAGCCGATGGTTCCGCATTGATCACAGAAAAATGGGATATGAGTATTGATCAGGGTACAGAAGTCTATAAAGGCCTTAATCTTGAAGATGTGCAAGAAATTTCAGATTATACCGTGTCTATGGATGGACAAGCTTTCACATATAATGATTCTTGGAATATTGATGATTCCTTTGATCAGAAAGCTGGTACTTACGGTCAAAATACCAACGAACTAAATTGGGGAATTACATCATATGGTAATCACGTATATACCGTATCCTACAAAATTTCTAATTTCATCACCCAAACATCGACAGATCAAATGGTCTATTGGCAATTTATTAATTCAGATTTATCTCCGGCACCTCAATCCGTTACCGTAAATATTTCTAGTGACACACAGAAAATGAATTATGAAGATAATCGTATTTGGGGTTTTGGTTTTGAAGGAAAAGTAGATATCAATGATGAAGGGGTAGTTACTGCAGTTAGTTCAGCGCCCTTAACTGAAGAGAATTATGTAACGATTCTTCTTCGAATACCGAATGCAAGCTATCCAACCGCATTTGTTATTGAAGATCGTAGCTTTGATTCATTTGTTGAGCAAGCATTTGAGGGTTCTTCATATAATTATGAAGATTACGATCCAAATGCTACTTACGAAGATTTACAAGAGATGGATGGTGCGACAGGTGCAGACACTTCCATCCCAACTTCTACTAAAATCATCTTCGGCACTATTGCTGCCGGAGCCATTGGTGCATTAGGTGCTGGGACGTTTGCTTTTGGTAAGTATTTATCTCAACAAAAGAAATATCGGGCGTATTATCCATCCTTAAAAGAAATGGAAAAAAGAACAGATGGCCAGTATTACCGCCAAGCACCTACAGAAAATGTATTCCAAACCTATGCCATCATGGACCAATTAATCGACAGTGACGATGATTTGAGGCAAAATTACATTACTGCTAGTATCCTATACTTAGTAAAACATGGATACATCGCAATTAGAGAAGAAGAAGTGAAAGGATTACTCCGTAAACAAGATCAGGCGATAATTTACATTCAAAAAGCCGATGATCCGGATGTACCTGCAGCGAATTTACTACAATTAATGCGTCATGTTGCGGATAAGAATGGTCGTGTGACCCAATCAGGATTTGCCAAATATGTAGAAAAAAATTATAAACAAATCGAAGTATTTGAACGTGAATTAACAGATTATTCAATGCATTATTTACAAATGAATGGCTTTGTAGCGCAAGGCATTAAAGCAAAATCAGCAAAAGAAAAAACGGATTTTGACATAGCCCAAGAAGTTGCGGATGTGCCATACACAGAAAAAGGATTTGAATTACGAGACAATCTTGTGAAATTCAAAAATTATCTGAAAGATTTTTCGTTATTGAATGAACGTTCAACAACGGAAGTTGCCTTGTGGGATGAATTGATGATTTATGCAGGAGCATTTGGTATTGCAGATGAAGTAGAGGCTGAATTCAAGAAAATTTATCCTGAATATACTGAAGTATCCACTTACTCAAATGTACCTTTCTTCTACTACGCTTACTTTGGCTCTATGATGAACCGCTCCTATTCAGATGGACATACGGCAGCAACTGCTGCTGCATCATCTGGTGGCGGAGGTTTCTCTAGCCTTGGTGGTGGTGGCGGTTCTTTCGGTGGTGGCGGAGGCGGAGGCATTCGCTAACCACTAGCCTAATGTTTATCATTCTATTGAATACAAATATTGTTCTAAAACAGCCAGGTAAAAATTATCTGGCTGTTTTTTCACAAATATTCAATTTAGCTTTCCGAAATTCTACAAAAACTTACATTGTAATATCATTATTCTTAATAAGCGTTGTGTACGCCTTTTACTTTGGAAAAATTCTTATAAATTTTTATTGAAATATATCATGGGAACAGGTTAAAGGACTGAAAGTGTAGTTCTTTAGCCGTGAAAGAGGATGAAATCGCGACATTGGCTCGATTTCAAATTGAAAGACTTTGGCTTTCAATGGTCCCACGGCTCACAAGGAACGTACACTGTAAGGATGAAAAATCTATGATTTTAATTTTTTGTCCCAGCCACTTTTTGCCAATTTAATATTGGTGAAGGATTTAAGATATTTTTAAATTGTTTAAAATGAATCTTGGACTAAAGATTGATACAATGAATGGAGTAATTGTGTATACTTTTAAGGTAAATGCACTTTATAAACAAATTTTTTATAAATGAGGGAGAAATATGAATAACAAAAAAACATCTGGCTTATCAGCAGATTGGTTTATCCGCGTACTTAAAGGGGCGGCAGTAGGGATAGGTGGTATTTTACCAGGTTTATCAGGTGGTGTTTTAGCCGTAATCTTTGGATTGTACGATCAAATTATTAACTTTTTGGCTAATCCTTTTAAAGCATTTTGGAAAAATATTCGTTACTTCCTTCCTGTAGGTATTGGTTTTGCTATTGGTATTTTGATATTTTCAATCTTTGTTGAAAAAGCTTTTGGTCAATATGCAGCCATTTTTATCACCTTATTTATTGGTTTTGTTATTGGCACACTACCATCACTATTTAAAACTGCTGGGGAACACGGTCGTAATACCTCAGATTGGCTTGTGCTGACTATCACTGCAATTGTTATTTTCTGCATTATGTTCTTTGGTGATCAAGTCGTTACCCAAGTCCAACCTTCTGTTATTGCATGGTTCTTCTCAGGTGCTTTAATTGGTTTAGGCGTTATTGTGCCAGGTATGAGCCAAGTAATTTCCTAATTTACTTTGGTTTATACGATAAGATGGCAGCTGGAATTGCAGCATTAGATTTTTCTGTCATTATTCCATTAGGTTTGGGTGGATTACTATGTGTGTTAGGTTTAGCTAAAGGAGCAGAATGGGCTTTTAACCATTATTATGCAAAAATGTATCATTTTATTTTGGGTACTGTCATTGGTTCATCTATTGCTTTATTCCCAACACAAGTATTTCCAAGTTTCTCAACTGAAGGATTAGCCACATCAGGATTGTCGTTTACAACAACGCTCATCTGGTGTCTTGTTGCTTTAGTAATAGGTACAATTTTTTCTTACCAATTTTCAAAATTTGAAGAAACAGTCGAAAGAGATTAAATTCACCTTTTAGTAGGATAGGCGCATGCCTGTCCTTTTTTTACAAAATTTATTTATGTAATTATTTTACTAATGAGCTAGCGATCCTTATAATATAGGTTAATACTAAGCCACAAGTTGAGGAGGGCATTATGACGAATCGTAAGCAAGTATTCCAAGTACAAATTCTTAAAATTAAGGAATTATACCAACATTATCAGAATAATCCTTTTAGCCCAACGATTGTACACGATTTACGCGTAGCTATTCGTGCGCTCCGAGCTTTGGTGCATTTCGTGAAGAAAAGAATTTCAGTTGAAGAATATGAACAAATCAATCAAAGTCTAGGGGAAGCTGCACAGATGCTCGGTCCCTTACGTGAATTGGATGTTTTAGATCAGTATTGTAGCCAATATGCAATAGCACATCCTTCTAAGTCAGAGACTTATTACCAATTGTTTAATACCTTTGCTAAAGATAGACGCGTGGAAATGAATCGTACCTTTAATAAAACGAATCAGGCTAAAATGAAGCATGCGATTGATTTGAGTAAAAATTGATTAACAATGGATTTATTCAGTAATAAAAAAGATTGGCGAACATACACAGCTAAGCGTATGCAAAAAAGTGAAGCTAATTTAACAAAAGCAATAGAAACTGCAGATTTGAGCGACTATCAAATTGTGCATAGTATCCGTAAGCAAGCAAAAAAATTGAAGTATGCAGCGCATTATTTTAACCCAACAGTGAAGAAAAATCTGCGGAAATTCGAATTGCAAGCCGGTGAAATACAATCTAAATTCGGAGAGATAACCGATAATCATGTGAATTATCAACTCTTAACGGATTATGCAGATCGCGTAAGTGAACCTGATTTACAATCACTATTACTCGCTATTCGTGACGATATACCATTTGATCATACATCAGCATAAGAAAAAGGGGGTTGGGACATGATATGCTCCCCCTAAAGTAGACACTTAAAAAAGTAAATCTACTTTAGGGGGAGTTTTTTTGCGTTCCAAATAGTAAACATACAGTATCTGAATTAGAATATTTTATTAAATTATATTTACAGGAAGGCGTAAGTATCAGTGAGTTGCAAGAAACCT